>NZ_JAVKEW010000207.1:0-6797 GCF_040226375.1 Coleofasciculus sp. G2-EDA-02
CGGTGTTATGGTTCCCTGGTACGGTGTTATGGTTCCCTGGTACGGTGTTATGGTTCCCTGGTACGGTGTTATGGTTCCCTGGTACGGTGTTATGGTTCCCTGGTACGGTGTTATGGTTCCCTGGTACGGTGTTATAATTCCCTGGTACGGTGTCATAATTCGGGCTGGCTGCACAACTGCCAAACCCTTAGCTATCAAGGAAGGCTTTGAGTGGCATTGATATTTGCTCAAGTTCAAGAAATCCGGGTTAAACCTTATACCCTTGCACCGCTATCAGGGAAAATGTACTATGGCTCCCCCTGCTAAGAGACGTAGCATGCTACGTCTCTACATTGCTCCCCCTGCTTTTGGCGCTATTGTATATCTGGCTCAATCCCTAACTGCTTCAGCCGACGCTCGAGTTCCTCTACCCGTTGTTGCGCCAGTTCTCGTTGTTGTCGTTCGGCTTCAGCCTGTTCCTGCGCCAGTTGAGCCTGTTCCTGCGCCAGTTGAGCTTGTTCCTGCGCCAATTTAGCTTGTTCCTGCGCCAATTCTTTTTCCTGTTTTTCTTGCTCGGCTCTTTCTTCGGGAGTGGGAATCAATTGCCCCTGGGGACTGAAAAACCGCAGCTTTGATTCATACACCCCCACAAACAACTCTAGCTGCTGACTCCACAAACATTCTTGCTCATTTTGCTCTATGGGTTCATAGATTCCTCTTGCCAAGTAGAATCCTTGGAACTCCAAGGTATCGGGGTGAAACCAGAAATATTCCGGTGTGCGAAAGGTGTCTTGGTAAAGCTGTTTCTTAAATCCCTTATCAACGTTAGCCGTGCTATTAGAAAGCAATTCAATAATGACATTCGGATATTTCCCCTGTTCAGCCCAGAGTACCCAGCTTTTGCGGGGTTTATTTTCTGTTCCCAGAACCACAAAAAAATCAGGTCCGCGAAAGTCCCGCGTGGTAATATGTTCTGGACTGAAATAAATCGTCAGGTTTCCCGTGGCATAGAAGTCAGTGCGCTCTCGCCACCACCACTTCAGACAAGCCAGTAACAGCTCTATTTGATCGCGATGCAGGTCACTTTCCAAAGGAGGTTCATCACTCCATAAATCCGAGGGTGGAATGATTATATCGTCTCCTTCAGTCGATATCGTTAAACTTGCTGCCGCCTCTGAATTTTGAGTAAAGGTCATGATCATGGTTAAGGGGCAAAATGGCTACCTCTAGTTTAATCCCAAATCCCAAATTCTTTGTTAAACAGCAAGTTTCCGAGCTAATCCTTTCAACTTTAGAGTTAGTCCGGAAGTCCTTTCAGCTGTGCTGCAACTGGCTAATGAGTGTGATTAACCCATCGGAGAATGCGCTCCCTACCTCTGCCAAGTTGCTAGGGAACCTTGCTACCCTAAAAATAGGAATTCCCCCATCCACCCAAGCCCACAGCAGCAAGCGTGCAGAGAACGAATATATGAGTATTAAAGACAAACCGCAATCGCCACAGGGTCGCCAGATTGCTCTTATTCTATTGATTCTGGCAGGTGTATCCTTAGTGGGATACTTGTTTGTACCCAAATCCCCTCGGTTTCCCCTGGTTCCCTATAGCAAATTTCTCGACCAACTCGACGACGGAAAAGTTGCACGGGTTTCGGTGGGGGAAGAACAAGTGATTTTTCAGCTTAAGCCAGCCCAAGATCCACTCCAAGCCACTCAAGACTTGCTGCAAGCCGCCCAAGATCCCCTCCAAGCTACTCAAGACTTGCTGGAAACCCCAGAACAGCCTTTAGAGACGGCGGAAACACCGGAGCTGGACACACCTGAGAATCCGTTAAATCCGACACCTGAAGATCCACTCAACCCCACGGAGGAACTGCTCAATGAGAATGAGCAAAAAGGACAAATCTATGCTACTCTGCGAATCGATGATCCGAATTTGGTGAACAATCTTCAGGAACAGGGGATTGAATTTTTTGCCGCACCGCCACCGAAAAATGGTTGGTTACTGAGTCTGTTAAGTTGGGTGGTTCCGCCGCTAATCCTCGTCGCCGCCTTTCAGTTTTTCCTGCGCCGCAGTGACAGAGATACCGAAGGTGCGCTTTCATTTAGTAAAAGTAAGGCAAAGGTTTATGTAGAAGGGGAATCAGCTAAAATTACCTTTGCTAATGTGGCTGGGGCGGAGGAAGCCAAGACAGAATTAGTGGAAATTGTCGAGTTCCTGCAAAATCCCGATCGCTTTACCGCAATTGGGGCGCGAATCCCTAAAGGGGTGCTGTTGGTGGGACCTCCGGGAACGGGGAAAACATTATTAGCAAAAGCCGTGGCTGGGGAAGCGGGGGTGCCTTTCTTTAGTATTTCTGCATCGGAGTTTGTGGAACTGTTTGTGGGAACTGGTGCTGCGCGGGTGCGGGATTTGTTTGAGCAGGCAAAAAAGAAAGCTCCCTGTATTATCTTTATTGATGAATTGGATGCGATCGGGAAATCCCGGAGTAGTGGGAATTTCCATAGTGGCGGGAATGATGAACGAGAACAGACGCTGAACCAATTGCTGACGGAGATGGATGGGTTTGCGGCTGGGGATGCGACGGTGATTGTTCTGGCGGCGACGAACCGCCCTGAAAGCTTAGATCGGGCATTGTTACGTCCCGGACGCTTTGACCGTCAGGTGTTGGTTGACCGTCCTGATTTAGCTGGACGCAAAGAGATTTTAACGATTTATGCCCAAAAAGTCAAATTGGGTGAGGATGTGGATCTACACGCGATCGCAACTCGTACTCCTGGGTTTGCTGGGGCGGATTTAGCCAATCTGGTCAATGAAGCCGCCCTATTAGCCGCCCGCAAGCGCCAAGAAACCATTGCTCAAGCCGACTTCGCCGAAGCCATTGAACGAGTCGTGGCGGGGTTGGAGAAGAAAAGCCGGGTTCTCAACGATGTCGAGAAGAAGATTGTCGCCTATCACGAAGTTGGTCATGCTTTAGTCGGTGCATTAATGCCAGGGAGTGGTAAAGTGGCGAAAATCTCAATTGTGCCACGGGGAATGTCGGCTTTGGGATACACGCTACAACTACCCACAGAAGACCGTTTTTTGATGAATGAAGCGGAACTCCGGGGTGATATTTCCACACTTTTGGGGGGACGCGCCGCTGAAGAAATTGTCTTTGGCAATATCACAACGGGGGCGGCTAATGATTTGCAACGCGCCACTGAGTTAGCTGAACGCATGGTGACGACGTATGGTATGAGTAAAGTTTTGGGTCCTTTGGCGTATAATCAGGCTCAAGGTAATAGTTTCTTGGGCAATAATGGGGGGAATGTACGCCGGAGTGTGAGTGATGAAACGGCAAAAGCCATTGATGGTGAAGTTCGAGAAATTGTGGAAATGTCCCATCAGAAAGCCTTAGCGATTATCAATAATAATCGTGATTTACTCGAACAAATTGCTCAACAGATATTAGCAACGGAGGTGATTGAAGGAGAAGATTTACAAAATCTGCTGCAACAAGTGCGTCCGGTGGATAATTTTGTAGCGTTAGAGGCTAATCGTGTAGCGTCATAGAATAGTTTTGAGTTTTGACCCAACGCACTCGCTAGTCTGGCAGGGTGCGTGAGTGTGTAGGGGCGGGTTTTACTACTGTCGTTTCCTTTGCACTTCATAGTAAATAAACCCGCCCCGAGTAAGTGCGATAACTATTTGACAAATGAAAAAATTCCTCCATATTCTAAATCGTCTCAGTTTTGGTCTTCGTCCCGGTGATATTGAACAAATTCAATCGATGGGGATTGATGCTTATATTCAATCTCAACTTTCGCCGGAATCCATTCCCGAATCTCCCCAAATAACTCGCCAGCTTGATCAGTGGCGTACTCTTAAACTTACTCCTATTCAGTTACTCAGACAGTATAAACCTCGCGCCAAAGAACAGCCTTCAGAGGAGGAACGTCAGCAAGCTCGCCAAAAAGCTAGACAACCGTTGCAGCAAGCGATACAGGCTCGATTACTCCGTGCGATCGCGAGTCGGAGGCAATTGCAAGAGGTGATGGTAGATTTTTGGTTTAATCACTTTAATGTTTTTGCCAAAAAAGGTGAGATTCAATTCTGGGTTGGTGTCTATGAACAGCAAGCAATTCGACCTTATGCCCTGGGTCGTTTTCGGGAGTTGCTAGCAGCAACAGTTCATCATCCGGCGATGTTGGTTTATTTAGATAACTGGCGAAATACTGCGCCCAATAGTCCGGGTGCTAAGGGTCAATTTCGCGGTATTAATGAAAACTATGCCCGTGAATTGATGGAACTTCATACCTTGGGTGTCGATGGCGGCTACACTCAGGATGATGTGATTGCCTTGGCTCATATTTTAACCGGATGGGGTTTTGATTTGGATGGCAATAAGGGGGATAGCAATGGCTTTTATTTTGATAGCAACCGCCATGACTATAGTGATAAAGTCCTTCTGGGTCAACGGATTAAAGGCAATGGTGTGGCTGAAGTGGAACAAGCTATCGATAGCTTGGCTAGCCATTCAGCAACTGCCCGTTATATCACTTATAAACTTGCCCAATATTTTGTCGCCGATGAGCCGCCTTCCGGTTTAGTCAAGGGACTGGCTAAGGAATTTTTGCAGACAGAGGGGAATATTCGGGCTGTCTTAAAAACTCTTTTCCAAAGTCCTGAATTTTTGCAGGCTAATAATTATGGTCGTAAATTTAAGACTCCCTATCACTATATTATTTCTGCTGTCCGGGCGACGGGGACAAAAGAGCCAAATTTAACGCGGATTTCGGGTATGTTAAATCAACTGAGTATGCCCCTTTATAATTGTTCCACTCCTGAAGGCTATAAAAATACCCAAGAGGCTTGGTTGAGTCCCGATGCGATGCTACGGCGGGTTAGTTTGGCAACGACGATAGCCCAAGGAGGCTTGGGTGATAATAAATCGGTGGAGGCGAGTCAACTTCTTAATACATTGGGTGATAGTATTTCTGCCCAAACTAAACAGGAGATTGAGAATAGTCCCGAAAAGTTACGGGCAGCTTTGATTTTAGGAAGTCCCGATCTGATGTATCGATAATGGCTCAATTAAACTCAGTAACAGTCAAGGAGAAAATATGGGGAATAATTCATATCGAAAAAGAAATGACAAGGCATCTAGAGACTGTCTAAAGGACATTAAATATATTCCTGATGATCTGGTAGGCGAGGTGCTAGTAGAAGCGGCTCGTTTACAGTCTGAAGCGAATAAAAGTTACTCCTTAGCGGATCTAAAACAAATATGTTCAGAAGCAGGGATTCCGCCACATTTTGTTGAGAAAGCCGTCAGAAACATAGAAAAAAAACAGAGGCGCAAACATAAAAAACAACGGCAGAGACAAAAGTATATAAAAAAGGGAATTCGGCTCGTGATTCCGGCAATCGCTGTATTTAGTCTTTTTTTATGTGGAATAATGTTAGTATTGGAATTATGATGATAAAACGTTAGATACCACTTCTGGTAAAGTCAGTTATGCAACTGTAAGATTTGAAAATAATGTCGTTGAGGACATAAGGTTCTCTGGTTAATAAATTCATAACTTAAATGAAAGATAACCCTCTAAAATTACTGCTAATTTCTAGTCCAGTGGGTCCGTTGGGTTCAGGATTGACGGGCGGAGTTGAATTTAAGTTGCGGAATGTTGCCAGCGATTTAGTCAGACGCGGGCATCAGGTCACTATTGTAGGAATGGAAGGGTCTACGGGTTGGGGTATGCCCCTAGTAGAAATTAGCGGAATGGTACAAACTAGTGCTCAAACTCAAGCACGAGATACACCGATTATTATTCCCCCATCTTCAGTTTTAGCCGGATTTTGGGATTATGCACGGCAAGTCCAATGTGACTATGATGTCATAGTCAATTTTGCCTATGATTGGTTGCCCTTTTATTTGACGCCGTTTTTTAATCGTCCCATTGCCCATTGGGTGACAATGAGTTCTATCTCCGATGCGATGGATGAGATTATTGAGCAAGTGGTGATGGCGTTTCCGGGTACAGTGGGCATCAATTCCCAATCACAGGCGGCGACATTTAGATTTGGCACACACTGTCGGTATTTGGGGAATGGGATTGAGTTATCATGCTATAATTTTTGTCCAGAACCTGAACCGTGGTTGGCATGGCTGGGGCGAATTTCCCCAGAAAAGGGGTTAGAGGATGCAGTGGCGGCGTCTCAGATGACGGGGATTCCCCTGAAAATTATGGGAGTGCTGCAAAATCAGGACTATTGGCAACAGATTTTGCGGGATTACCCAGAGGCGCCAATTCATTATCTAGGGTTTTTCTCGACGAGTGAATTGCAGCAGCATTTACGCCAATGTCGGGGATTATTAATGACGCCGCGTTGGGTGGAATCGTTTGGCAATGTGGCAATAGAAGCCCTCGCCTGTGGCGTGCCGGTGATTGCATACCGTCGCGGTGGACCTGCGGAAATTGTCGAGGAGGGGAAAACGGGGTTTTTGGTTGAACCGGATTCGGTGGCGGGATTGGTTGAGGCGATTAAGGGGTTGGATAGGATTAACCGCAATACCTGTCGTCAACAAGCCGAAGCCAAATACTCAACACAGGCGATGTGCGATCGCGTGGAACAGTGGTTGTACGATATTTTAATGGGGTAGTTGCGCTGTCTTCGCCATCAACCCCCGCATCGTTGACGTTCACAAATTGACAATGGATAATGAACAATGGATAATGACCTCTCCTTAAAAGAAGAGGATTGAAATTAAGGAAAATCTTTTTTAATTTCTTCGTAAACGAAGAGGTCTTAGACCCAATTAATCAATTGTCAATTATCA
>NZ_JAVKEW010000208.1:0-9654 GCF_040226375.1 Coleofasciculus sp. G2-EDA-02
AGAGCAGCAAACTGGCTATCGCATCCGCTGGTAGGTCTTTAACACTTGCCGATAACGTAGTGCGCTTAGCACTTAGGCTGGTAAGCACAGCTTTAACTTATTTGGCTAAAGCTCCGTGTCTTTAGACCGGGGTTGCTTACAGAAAGAATCGTCAATGTTTGGCACAGCTAGAATTCTCGTCAAGGAGAGTCAGGGAGATTTGAGTTAGACCCTAAATGACGCTAAGGTCGTGGCTCTCTCATCTATCCACCAGGCAACTCTAGCATGGAATTCAGACCTTGGGGAAACTGTGGAAAAACTAGATTCAGAGGATTGCCAATTCCTTAATTGTTCGTCTTTTAGGAATGGAGTCCTTGTGGAAAAGGTTGTGGAAAATTGCGGAAATTTTTCCACAGTGTATTTATACTCACCCCACACCTGACTGGCGCTGTTCCCTGTTCCCCGTGTCCCGTTTCCTTTAATCTTGGCTTTGAGTTTGACTCGCCAAATTAATGCGATCGCTCAATTGACTCAGTTTCTGTGCCACGCTGGGATCGCGTTTTCGTAATTGAGTAATCTTGTCGCAGCTATACATAACTGTGGTATGATCTTTGCCACCAAATTCTTCGCCAATTCGGGGTAAGCTCAAATCAGTATGCTGCCGCATCAGATACATAGCAATTTGCCTAGACCAACTGATTTCTCGGCGGCGTGAGTTCCCTTTCAAGTCTTCTACCGAGACATTAAAGGCATCCGCGACGGTTGTGACAATGATCTCCGGTGCGGCTTGTACGGTTGGGGTGCGCGGATTCAAAATCGGTGCAATGTTCTCGACACTCATCGATACTCCCGAAATTGAGATGTAGGCGACGACTCGAATTAATGCCCCCTCTAGTTCGCGAATGTTCGATTTATATTGAGTCGCAATATACTCGACCACAGATCGCGGCAAACGGATGTTTTCGTATTCTGCCTTTTTTTGCAAGATTGCCATCCGGGTTTCCAAGTCAGGAGGCTGAATATCGGCGATTAACCCCATTGAAAAGCGAGAACACAGCCGTTCCTGCAAGCGGCTAATCTGATGGGGCGGGCGATCGGATGCCAAGACAATTTGTTTACCCGCTTCATGTAAGGTATTGAACGTGTGGAAAAATTCTTCCTGAGTATATTCTTTTCCTTCAATAAACTGAATATCATCCACCAACAGCACCTCAGCCGCTCGATAGTGTTCCCGGAAACTTTGCATACTATCTTTGCGGATGGCGGCAATCAGGTCATTGGTAAAGTGTTCAGTAGACACATAGAATATCTTAGAACTCGGAGAATTCTCCCACCGAAAATGCGCGATCGCTTGCATTAAGTGAGTTTTCCCCAAACCAACGCCCCCACATAAAAACAGGGGATTAAACTCCCTTCCTGGTGATTCGGCTACAGCCAAAGCCGCCGCATGAGCCATGCGATTATTTGAACCAACCACGAAGCGAGAAAACACGTATTTCTGATTTAACTCTGTGGGTTTAGGACGTTGATGGGATGGACGTTCTACATCGGGTTTAGTGGTAACCGGAACAGACCAGGAAATGCCTGTATCACTAATTGTAACATTGTCGCTGTTGGGACTCACGGTAAGGTAAATGTCCACCGGTTGTCCCAGAATCTCCTGTACCACATCAGTGATTGTTTTGATGTAATACTTTTGCAACCAATTTCTGGCAAAGGGATTGGGGGTACAAACCACTAAGCAATTCTGGTCGAGCTGCTGAGCCGTTGTTCCCTTGAGCCAAGTTTCAAAGGTAGGTCGGCTGAGTTGGAGTTGTAGACGCTCCAATACCTGTATCCAAAGCTGTTCGGGGGACATTTCCACGGGCATTCCTGTTACTATTTATGCTCGAATGAGGAGTTAGCGTCAATTTCAAACTATTATGACCCAATCCCTAGAAATCGCTCAGTTAGGCAATCCTATCTTGCGCCAGCTAGCCCGACCCATCGATAATGTTCACGAAGAACATATACAAAAGCTGATTGAGGCTCTCAAGGCAAAGGCTGTAGCCGCCAACGGTGTGGGGATTGCTGCACCTCAAGTTTCTCAATCCTGCCGTTTGTTTATCGTAGCGTCTCGTCCCAATCCCCGGTATCCGAATGCCCCGAGGATGGAACCGACAGCGATGATCAATCCGCAGCTTGTGGCTCACTCGGATGAGATGGTTAAAGATTGGGAAGGTTGCTTAAGTATTCCCGGTATTCGAGGTTTAGTGCCGAGGTATCAGGCA
Organism: Coleofasciculus sp. G2-EDA-02; assembly: GCF_040226375.1. Lineage (NCBI taxonomy): Bacteria > Bacillati > Cyanobacteriota > Cyanophyceae > Coleofasciculales > Coleofasciculaceae > Coleofasciculus > Coleofasciculus sp. G2-EDA-02. The sequence continues at coordinate 2,250 of NZ_JAVKEW010000208.1, forward strand.
ATTGAGGTAGAGTACACCAATCAACAGGGTAAGCTACAGCGACAACAGTTCACTGATTTTGTCGCCAGAATCGTTCAGCATGAATATGATCATCTCAATGGTATTGTGTTTCTAGACCGCGTGGAGAGTACCCAAGACCTAATCAAAGAGGATGACTATCAACAGGGGATTGGGAACAAACATAGCAGCCAAGGCTAGAGTCATTGCACAATAGAAACAGTTCTATCTTGCTTGTTCCCTAGACCATGCCTACTGTACTCGCGGATACTCAAAATTTAATTGCAGACCTGATCCCTCGCTATCGCTCTCGTGTGGATTACTTAGCGATTCGCTTAGAAGAATCCGAAGGAACCAGCATTATGGTGCGGGGCAATAAGGTAGAAACCTTGAGCGAAGGGCTTTCTATTGGTGGACAGGTGCGAGCATGTTATAAAGGCGGTTGGGGCTTTGCCAGTTTCAACCAACTCTCTAGCCTTAAGGATCGACTGGAAGAAGCGATTAGCGCCGCCCGAATTGTCGGGGATGGAGAAACCCTACTTGCCCCGATTCCGATTGTGCAAGATACTCGCCAACTCCCCCTAACTGGGACTGATCCCCGGATGATTCCCCTAAAGGAGAAAAAAGCCCTGTGCGATCGCTACAACCAATTGCTCAAACAGTTTGACCCCCAGATTACAACAACCTCTGTGCGCTACTGTGATAATAACCAACGGATCATTATTGCCACGTCCGAAGGCACTCTGATTGAGCAATCTTGGGCAGATCTAGAAATGCGTTTCTCGGCTACCGCCCGTAAGGATGAGATTCTACAGACGGGACGGGAAACTACCGGATCTCGCCAAGGTTACGAAGATCTCAGTGATCTTGACATTCAAGTGCAGGGTGCGGCGCAACGGGCGGTTAATGCCTTGTCTCTATCCTCGGTTCGGGGAGGGGTTTACACTGTCGTTATTGATCCCATCCTCTCTGGTTTATTTGTGCATGAAGCCTTCGGACATCTTTCAGAAGCGGATATGGCTTATGAAAACCCGGATCTGTTGGAAGTCATGAGCAAAGGGCGTCGCTTTGGTCCACCGGATTTGCAAATCTTCGACGGTGCCGCCCCAGAGGGACATCGGGGTAGCTATTGCTACGATGATGAAGGAACATCGGCAACAACGACTCAACTGATTAAAGATGGCATTTTAGTGGGACGTCTACATTCCCGTGAAACTGCAGGCAAGTTAGGCGAAGCTCCTACGGGAAATGCGCGTTGTCTAAACTACCACTATCCGCCCATTGTCCGCATGACTAATACCTGGATTGAACGCGGCAAAACCCCGGTGCAGGATTTAGTCCGAGGGATTCGCGAAGGGGTTTATGCTCGCAACTGGTTAGGGGGTATGACAAATGGGGAAATGTTCACCTTTAGCGCTGGTGAAGCCTGGATGATTCGCGAGGGACAGATTGCTGAACCGGTGCGGGATGTTACTTTATCCGGTAATGTGTTTAAAACTTTAGGCGATATCGAAGCGATCGGTAATGACTTCTATTGGGATGAGTCGGGCGGTTGTGGCAAAGGGGGACAGAGTGGCTTACCGGTAGGGTGTGGGGGTCCTTCTTTACGGATTCGCAATGTTGTCGTAGGGGGTAGCCAGTAGCTTTTTGAAGTGATTTGTCTGTTGTCTACTGTCCTTTTATTATGGGTAATAGACAACGGGCAGCAGACAGGTGATATACTGGGGTCGCTATTGACGATAAATGTGTAATCCTTGATAGATAGGCTGATCAGGTGAACCATTTAACTACGGCTCAAGAAGAGCAACTTAGAAATATAGGAACCTATTTACGAAACTGTAGAGAAGAGCAGGAGAAATCAATTGAGGAAATTGCTCTCAAAACATTTATATCCTTACGCTCGTTGAGAGCGCTAGAAGCTGGACGGTGTGAGGATTTACCTGAACCTGTCTTTGTTCAGGGGTTTATTCGGCGGTATGCTGAGACGCTCAACTTAGACAGCACCACGTTAATTCAAAGCTTTGCCACCGAGGTTGTATCGCCACCCTCTAATTCGGCTGACTCTCAAGCCGAAATTTCTGAGTCCACCCGGATTTCGCGATCGCGTCAACTTTATCTACTCTACATTGGCATTGGTGGGATAGTCGCGATCGGCGGACTTGTGTATCTGCTCACTCAAGTCTTCAAACCCCAACCCTCTATACCCGCTCAAGAGTCTGTGACAATTGAGCAACAGCTTAATCCCAACCAACCCGTCGTCACCTCAACCCCTGCGCCGACTGTCTCTGATCCCAATTTCCCGGTTCAAATTACAGTAGAAACGAAAGGGGAATCCTGGGTGCGGGTTAGCGTTGATGGTAAAACTGAGTTTGAGGGAATCTTAACTGAGGATGATTCTCCCAAAAGTTGGAACGCTAAAAATGAATTAACTATCCGATCTGGAAATGCGGGGGCGGTATGGGTATCCTTGAATCAAAAAACAGCGAAACCATTGGGAGAGATGGGTGAAGTTAAAGATGTAACATTTACTCCCACACAGGATTGGTAATGTCACATTGGCAGTTCGACTGTCTCTCTATCACTTATCCCCCAATTTTTATTGAATTATAGCAGTAGACACATCGATTAGGACTTTCGGCACCATTGTAGAGACGCGCCATGGCGGCACCATTGTAGAGACGCGCCATGGCGCGTCTCTACATAAATGATGTGTCCTAACCGCTATGGCGCTTACTATATTAATGAACCTAACGCCACCCTAAATGGTAGCGCTGGTGTTCCCATTTCCGGAGAAAAATTTTGGGCATATTCCTCTTCAAATTCCTCCGAGGGTATCAAAGAAGCCATGATTACCTTAGCAAAACTGAGGGTGAAACTGCATAAGTCCCTTTGAGTCAGAGATAGAGTGGATTGGGAACAGACAGTCCAAAGAATTCAAGTTTCCCAACCCAAGGTTGCTAAAAATACCCAGTTGCTCAACTCGGTACAATTTTAGGCTGGAATAATTAGATTTCGTCTCTACAGCATGACTGATAAGGAACACTATACAAGCCAACTCTATTGAGGGTTAAAATTATGTCTACTAATGATTTGCTTCCAGAACTCAATATCGCCTCATTTAATCTGAATAGTCTCGTTGAAGGTACAGATTACCTATCCGGTCAAGTGATTGTCAAGCTCAAGCCAGGAATTGAGTCAACCCAGATGCAAACGCTGCAAGAGAATCTGCAAGCTACTGTACTCGAATCAACGAATACGTTAGGCACACAACTTTGGCAACTGAATGGATTGAGTGTTGCCCAAGCGATTGCTACCTACAGTAATCATCCGCTGATTGAATATATTGAACCTAATTATACAATTAGTCTGAATACCACAATTCCCAATGATTCAGATTTCAACCAACTTTGGGGGTTAAATAATACCGGACAAACGGGTGGTATCCCAGATGCGGATATCGACGCGCCAGAAGCGTGGGATAGTGCCACAGGAAATAATGTGGTGATAGGAGTCATTGATTCGGGGGTGGATTATACTCACCCAGATTTAAATGACAATATGTGGACAAATCTTGGAGAAATTCCTGGCGATGGTATTGATAATGATGGCAATGGTTACGTTGATGATTACTACGGCTGGGACTTTATCAATAATGATAGTGATCCTTGGGATGATCAAGGACATGGTACTCATGTCGCTGGTACAATTGCCGCTGAAGGAAATAATAATAGTGGGGTGATTGGGGTTGCTCCCCATGCCAAAATCATGGCACTCAAAATATTTAATGCCAATGGCACAACCAGTCTTTTCTCTGAAATTAAGGCAATAGAATATGCCATAATGATGGGGGCAAAGCTGACAAACAATAGTTGGGGCGGGGGTGGCTACTCTCAAGGATTATACGACGCGATCGCGGCAGCAGGTCAAGCCGGACAGTTATTTATTTCCTCAGCAGGTAACGGCGGCTTTGATGGTATTGGCGATAATAACGATGTTACTCCCAATTACCCCTCTAACTATGACCTGGATAATATTATTTGTGTCGCCGCTACTGATGATTGCGATAATTTGGCGTCGTTTTCCAATTATGGCATCACTTCTGTTGATTTAGGCGCACCTGGGGTAGATATTTACAGTACCATTCCTGGGGGAGGATACGGTAGCAAAAATGGAACCTCTATGGCAACTCCCCATGTCTCTGGGGTGGCGGCGTTAATTTGGTCGCAAAATCCTCAATTAAGTGTTTCGGAGGTAAAAAATCAGATTTTAAGTACCGTTGATCCGATTTCATCATTGCAGGGAAAAACGGTAACTGGTGGACGATTAAATGCTAATAATGCCTTGACTCCAACGACACCGCCACCCTCTCCTTTAGGAGAAATTCACGGGAGTAAGTGGAATGATATTGATGGGGATGGTAGATGGGATGCAAATGAACCTGGTTTGAATGGTTGGACAATTTATTTAGATCAGAATCAGAATAGTCAATTGGATGCGGGTGAAGTTTCCACCATTACTGATACTAACGGTAATTATTCGTTCACTGGACTAACGGCTGATACTTACACCGTAGCTGAGGTATTACTAGCTGGTTGGCAACAAACTGTTCCGGGTTCAAATACGTCATTTAAATTGGTAGCAGGTACAGGAATTGGTGGAACTAACGAATACAGCTTAGTCGAATTGCAAACTGATCCGGTGGCAGAGATTCTTATCGGTGCTTCTCGTTATTATTGTGGTTTAGATGTTGATCCAACTAGCGGATTACTTTATGGTGCTAGTTCTTCCTTGCGGATTATTGATCCAACGGATGGTTCTTACACTACCATTGGCACAATTCATAGTGATACCGAAAGTTCTATTTTGATGAAAAGTATTGCTTTTTCTCCAGATGGAACATTGTATGGGAACGCTTATGGAAGCGGGAATATCAAGAATATTCTTTACACGATCAATCCAGCCACTGCCTTTGCTACTCAAGTTGGCATAATTCCCCAGTATACTTATGGGATTGACTTTGCACCGGATGGCACACTTTACGGCGCCTGGTATGATCTAGTGAAAATTGACCCAGCAACAGGAAATATATTATCTACAGTTGGTTCATTTGGAAGCTCGGTGTATGAAATTGATTTTGCTCCAGATGGTTTCATATACGGCGTTAACGACATCTACAGTAAGCTTTACAAAATCGATCCATCGAATGCTTCAAAAACTCTGATTGGCATCTATGAATCAGACACTGAAAGTGTCGCGTCTATCCCATCTACCAGTAACTTTATACCTGGTACTCACACCATTAACCTGAATTCCGGAGAAATCATCACCAATATTAACTTTGGCAACCAACAAATCGAGGATTTATCGCCCCAACTTAACTTCAGTTTTGAAACCGGAGACTTTACCGATTGGAACAGTATTGGAGATGCGACAATCCAAACCGCTACTATTGGCATTACGCCTACAGATGGAACATTCCAGGCTTTAATAACAAATGGTCAAGGTTCCGTTAGTGATAGTAATTTGGAAACCTTCCTGGGATTGAATCCAGGTGACTTAGACAATCTGGGTAATGGGGATGCGATTGAAGGTTCCGCACTCCAACTCACACCGATTACTGTCAAAGCGGGAGATATTGTAAGTTTTGACTGGAACTTTATTACCAATGAGCAAACGCCTAGTAACTATAACGATTTTGGCTTTGTTTCTATCAGTTCTACCCTGTTATCCGAACTGACAGATACCAACCAGTCATTTAGTCGATTTACGGGTTCCTTTGGCAAGCAGACTAATTATGGTACATTCGATTATCAGTTTACCCAAGCCGGAACTTATACCATCGGTTTAGGATTAGTCGATGCCGATGATAGTAGTGTTGATTCGGGACTTCTCGTTGATAATTTCCAAATCACCCTTGATCCTTTCTTCAACTTTGGCTTTGAAAATGGGGACTTTACCAACTGGACGACAATTGGTAATACCAAAATTGAAACTAATTCTATTGGTAGTAATCCCACCGAGGGGAATTACCAAGCCTTCATTACTAATGGTGTGGGTTCGGTGAGTGATACCGATATGGAACAGTTTTTTGGTTTAACTGCTGGCGCGTTAGATAATTTTGGTAACGGTGATGTTATTGAAGGTTCTGGCTTACAGTTTCAACCGATTAAGGTTCAGGCGGGGGATAGTATTAGCTTTGACTGGAACTTGATTACTAATGAAGAAAATTCCAGCAGTTTCAGTGATTTTGGCTTTGTTTCCATTACATCAGGTGTCTTATCAGAACTAGCGGATACGAGTAGTAATTTTAGTCGTTTCACGGGTTCCTTTGGTTCTCAGACTGGCTATGGCACATTTACCCATCAGTTTACTGAATCGGGTATATTTACCATTGGCGTGGGTTTAATGGATGCAGGGGATGATTACGTGGATTCAGGACTGCTGATTGATAACTTCTCATTCACATCTAATAGTGGGACAAATCTGGGATTATCGATTCCCAATGGAACCGTTGAAGCGGTTATCTCATATACGATTCAAGGGACTCCAGAGAATGACAAATTAGTCAGTTCTAATCAACAGGATGAATTCATCTTCGCGGATGCTGGTAATGATACCGTGATTGGCAGTTTGGGTGATGATGTAATTTATGGTGCAGAGGGTGATGATATCCTACGAGGTGACTTGAATAAGGGTTGCTTAAGTGGTGCGATCGCGGGTGATGATATCCTCTATGGTGGCACCGGCAATGATAAACTGTATGGAAAAGGTGGGAATGACCAACTTTTCGGTGAAGAGGGTAATGATAAAATCTGGGGTGATGATGGCGATGATTTACTCTGGGGAGGTTTGGGTCATGACCAGTTAATTGGGGGTCAAGGTTATGATACCTTTGTCTTAGCTGTTGGTGAAGGAACGGACAAAATTCGCGATTTCCACATTGCTGAGGATTTGTTAGGCTTGTCTGGTGAACTGACGTTTGATCAGTTGTCGATTTCTCAACATGGGAAGAATACCTGGATTGATTTTAATGATGAAACCTTAGCGGTTTTGACGGGTGTAAATGCGAGTACCTTGACGGCTGATGCATGTGTCTTGATCTAACAAAATGCCAACAATTTGAATCAGGGCGGGTTTTGTGGAGGCGTTACTGGTGACAATGTTCACGAAGTTCCTAAACCCGCCCCTACAAGGATTACTTCATAAGCGATGGTGAAAGCCCTCGTGATTTATCCGAGGGATGAAACCGAGCAAGTCGTAAAGACAGGGGATTTATCCCGCAATAACATTCTTAAGTGATATAATACAACCATAAACAGGGAGGTGATATTCTTGTACGGTTGTCAACAAGTATTATTAGATCCAAATAAAGAGCTAGCCGCAGTTCTAGAGTTTATTTGCGCTGAAG
>NZ_JAVKEW010000209.1:0-80123 GCF_040226375.1 Coleofasciculus sp. G2-EDA-02
GCGATGGTGGTAGCCATCCGGTTTTACGGGTTCTGTTTAAGAAACGAGGCTGGCGGTAACGGGTTTTACGGTTACGGCGTCCCCTTCTTAATGACCTGCGAGCTAAGAGGGAATCTTTAATTTGTTGCCCTCGGTGTGAGACAACAATTGCGTTTGTTACTCGCCCCGTTTCTTCTTGGACGATTGCAAATCCGGTTACTTTACTACCAGGATCGATTTTGATCCGATGTGGGTGCGTGACTGATTCTTCAACGGTTCTGTCTTGCAGGACAATAGTAAATGGATAGCGCTTGAATACTTTAGCCCTCCCTTTGTTCAGTAATTCTCTTGCTCTCGCTGGATGCGTTGGGTCAAGAGGTTGTAGGTTTTTGTCTAGAACGAAAACTCGCATTACTTTGAGACTCTCATTACTGGTAAAGTTTGCCTCGACAATGTTATCCAACCTTGTTAGGTACAGCTCACTGGCTTAACTCTCTACACCTGTTTAAAACTGTACGACAGAGCCTATAACTGGCACGTATCCTAGGGTGTCATGAGCTGAATAACGTAGTTCTCGTAGAACTTAGTCTGGTCAACTAGAGCCTGTTACTAGAGCCTGTTTTCACAAGCTCCCGCTATAGTTCGCTAGAACTTAGCGGTGAGTTGTTGACAATACATTGCGCTTCTAGAACCATCAAAGCATCAGTCTCGAATACAGTACACTGTTCTGTAAATTTAGACAAGGCGGAAGGTATTCCTGCCTGTAACTGAGTCATCGCGGCTTTGGCTGGGGGATACTGCATCAACCAATTACTACCCACAATATAGTCCGGTGTAAACGCGGCACGATGCACTAAAAAAAAGGTGACGCCATACCGTTGAATAAACTCTTGTACCTGGGATAAATCTGGACTATACTGAGCCTGAATTAAATCAATCGCCCGTCGCCGAATCTGATTATAGTAACCGACATGATAAGGAATCGCATACATCTCACTAACTAAAACAGGCTGCTGGGAAAACGTCGGCAAATTATTCGCTTCTTCATCAAGGGAGGCAATCAGACTAGGCTGGGGTTGTTGAGCCAAAAATTCATATAAACTGGGATATTGACCCTGTTTATATCGAGTCAACGGGAAACTCACAAAACAGGGATATAAAATAAGTGTTGCCCCCAAAAGTGCCGTAACTACCCAAGCGAAATATCTTCTAGAGGGGTAAGAGGTAATCTTTGCCCAATAAACCAAGGAATCCACTACTACCACAAACGCGATCGCACTCGCCAATGCCATAACGATTCGCAGGCTATGGGTAGTATAACGAATAGGCAGATGCAGCCTAAACAAAAAAAGGTGGGCGAGAAAAAACGTCACACCCGCCGTTATCACCATCTCAGGTAAAATAACCACACCACTCCTCACCTGCTTCACCAACCGAAAGCGAGAAGGATAGCGCCACAGCAGGGGCAGTAGCAACCCCAGATACAATAACGGCGGTAGAGACAATCCGCCCAAAAGACTACTACGCTTACCAAACAGCCAAAACTCCCAAGGATTCGCATCAAAAAAAGGGGTTCTCCCCTCTGGCATAAATTCCGGTAACCCTCTCGCCGTAGACGCCGCGATCGCAGGTCCAAATTCACTAGACTGTAAACTGTATGGTAGCAGAACCAGAACCGCCACCACCAATCCCAACCCGCCGAACCAATAATCCCGCCGATTACCCGAAAGACACCACCGCCCCCCTTGCCAGTCTCCCATCTGCAAAATCAGGATTCCCGCACAGATCAACACATACTGAGGATAGAATACCCCCAAAAGCGCGATCGCACCCAAACAAGGAAACAGTGAGCGCCGCAGTAAATAGAACAAAAACGCCAAAACTATCGGATAAACAAACGCTCTCGGCGTACCCGAAACCAGAGTATAGGTTGTCCAAAGATTTTGATTCAAAAATAGAGACGCCGTAAATCCAGCAATTGGCACAGGCAACAATTCCAAACCAATACCAAAACAGTAACCCGTGGTAATCACCCCCAAAATAGTCGGCACCAGCTTATTAAATACCAGCGGATGAATCCCCAAAAGTGCCATACTATGGTAAAGCGTCCCATACCCAACTGGAGCAACCGACTGATAATAATCGGCAATTAAATCATCAGCAAATAACCCTGGCGCTAAAAACCGTTGCATCCAAAATACATGCTGTCTGGCATCACTATCAACCAAATAGTCACTACTAAACGCCTGCTGAAGTGCCAAAAGACTATAAACCACAGAAAACATCAGACTGAGACTCAACCAAAAGATAATCTGATAACGGAATAATCTGCCCTTCCCCCTTCCTCCTTCCTCATTTGTCATAGCATTTTCCGAGAAAAAATTTCCCTCCCCAAAACCGCCAATCCCCCCATTAACATACCGAAAAAACCTCTGCGTTCCTCTGCGCTTCCCTCTGCGTTACTCTGCGTTAAAAAAAAAGCATGAGACAACAAATATAACCCAACAAAATACCAACAACTAATCCCCCAAACAATCCGCCGACAAAACAACCAACCCCTCCCCCTCAAACAGGTTACACCGTTCCATCCTCTCCACCAAAACCGGAACCCCTCCCCCTGCCAGACTCAACCTTGCCCCTATCGCCGCCGACTCATACTCTTGAATCCAAGGATTACCCATCACATACTCCAGCGTAAACGCCCCTCGTTCCACCAACCATAAATCCACCCCATACCGCCGAATAAAATCTTGCACCACTCCCTCATCTAAACTATACTGAGCCTCAATCAAATCAACCGTCCGCTGATAAATTTCATTGTAATAATCCAAATGATAAGGCAACGCATATCCTTCCCCCCCCACTAAAATCGAGCGCTGGGCAAACGTCGGTAGACTATTCGCTTCCTCAGTTAACGAAGCAATCAGCGTATCTTCCGGTTGTTGTTGCAGAAACTTGTAAAGTTCTGGCACATCACCTACCGTGTAACGACTAATTGGAAATGGATAATCATTAGCTTGCAAAATACTGGGATAAAAAAGTAGGATAGCAGCCAAAACCCCCGTAAACCCAATAGCCAAAAGCGGTTTCCCTTTAGTTTGAGCCACCTGTAAAACCGTATCCAATAAAATAGTCAGCGCCACAGCCGCCGCCAACGCCACCAGAATTCGCAAACTGTGTTCTGTATAGCGATTAGGAAGATGTAGCTTAAATAGAAACAAATGAGCAGCGGCAAACATACCCATCGATACCAGCAGCATCTGAGGTAACAGCATAATACCCCCACTCACTCGTTTAACCAAAGGAAACCGAGAGGGATATTTCAACAGAAACGGCAAAGAAAAACTCACCCAAACCTGTGGCGGTACTAAAAGAATCGAATACTTTGCCATCAACCTACACCATTCCGTTGGCAGCATACCACTGCGCTTACCACAAATCCAATAATTCCAGGGGTCAGCATTAAAAAAACTTGACCATCCTTTAGCCGAAAAAGCGGGTAACATCCTCGCTTGTGTTACTGTAATCACAGAACCAAATTCTGAAGAGTTTAAAGCATAGGGTAAGAGAACCGAGAATGCAACTCCTAATCCCCACCCACAGAACCAATAATCTGAGCGCACTACAGATAAGCGAAACCGCCCTTGTTCCCACCGTCCTAGCTGAACAATCAACAATCCAGCTACAATAAAGACACACTGAGGATAAAATAACCCCAAAAGCGCGATCGCGACAAGAGTTGGCAGTAATAACCGTCGCAATAAATAATACACAAAGGCGAGAAACAGAGGATAGACAAAGGCTACAGGTGTAGCCGATACTAAATCATCTCTCATCCAGAGATTTTGATTCAATAGCAACGACGCGATAAACCCGGCAATCGGTACAGGCAAAATTTGTAGAGTAATGCCAAAACAGTAGGCAGTAGCCACTAATCCCAGCCCCAGGGGTAAAATCTTACTTAAAGCCATCGGATCAATTCCTACTGCGGCAAAGAGCCGATAGAATGTAGTATATCCCCAGGGTGCAACCGATTGAAAATAATCGGCAATCAAATCCCCAGGAAACAACTGTGAGTCGAGAAACCGACGCATCCAAAAAATATGTTGCCGCGCATCATCCTGGACAATATACTCATGACTCAAGGCGTTTTGTAGTGCCGGATATGCATAAATAGCCGCAAAAGTCAAGCTCAAACTCAACCAAAACACCTGCTGAGTGCGAGAGACTTTGTTAGTAAGTAGGTGGGAAAAATTAAAGTTAACGGCGGGGATTGTCATTTGTCATTTGTCATTTGTCATTTGCCAGACTCCCTCCCGAAAAGAAGCAAACTACGTCTTATGTAAAAAAGTTTTCAAGGGCAGTAGGGGCGGGTTTCACTATTATCGTTTTTTTTCACAAAAGATGTGACTAAACCCGCCCCAACCAAGGTTTTGACTGTTCCCTGTTCCCTATTCCCCGTCTGAAGACCTAGCATAGAGAATATAGCGCGAATTCCGATAAGCGATCGCGAAATCCAGAAGTTTACAAGAGGAATTAAAGTGTGGTCAACGTTTTAGTTACAGGTGCAGCCGGCTTTATCGGATATCATCTCAGTCAACGCTTACTTGCCCAAGGTGATACCGTAATTGGACTGGATAACCTGAATGCTTACTATGATGTCTCCCTCAAACAAGCCCGACTGGCGCAACTGGAGAACCAACCTGGGTTTCGCTTTTATAAACTAGACTTAGCCGATAGAGAGGGAATTGCCCAGTTATTTGCCCAAGAATCTTTTGAGTTTGTCGTCCATCTGGCGGCGCAGGCGGGTGTTCGCTATTCCCTGAAAAATCCCTACGTTTATGTGGATAGTAACGTGGTGGGTTTTACCAATATCCTGGAAGGGTGTCGCCATGCAGAGATTAAGCATCTGGTGTTTGCCTCATCGAGTTCGGTGTACGGTGCGAATACGAAAGTGCCGTTTTCGGTACAGGATAATGTCGATTGTCCCATTAGCCTCTATGCCGCCACGAAGAAAGCGAATGAATTAATGGCTCATGCCTATAGTCATCTGTATAACATACCCACAACCGGCTTGCGCTTCTTTACAGTTTACGGGTCGTGGTATCGTCCCGATATGGCACTATTTTTATTTACCAAAGCTATCCTCGCCGAGCAGCCGATTAATGTGTTTAACTATGGTCGTATGCAACGGGATTTTACTTACGTTGATGATGTCGTCGAGGGTGTGGTGCGAGTCATGGGTAAGATTCCGCAGCCGAAAGCTTCAGGAAATGCTTCACCAGGATCAAAAAGTTCTGCCCCTTACAAACTCTACAACATTGGCAATAATCAACCGATTGAACTGCTACACCTCATCGAAACCCTAGAACAATCTTTGGGCAAAACTGCTGTGAAAAATATGCTACCCATGCAACCGGGAGATGTGCCGATTACTTATGCGGATGTGGATGATTTAATCCAAGATGTGGGATTTAGACCAAATACGCCCATTCAAGTGGGTGTGGAACAATTTGTTCAATGGTATCGGTCTTATTACAACATTTAGTCTATTTTGTCAATAATTAGATTGAATCGGGGCGGGTTTAGTCACATATTTTGTGCAACAGAAAAGATAGTCGTAAAACCCGCCCCTACACAAGCGCCATTCCTGACTAGCCAGGGACTTGAAGAGAACCTTTTTCATTCCTCTTCTTTTTTGGTTTCGTCATCGTTTTGGATGTTTTCCTCCATCCGTTTAAGCAAGAGTTGTTTGGCTTTGAGAATATCGGATTCGGTGCCATAATGATTGTGATAGTAATAGTAAGACCGGGTGGTATACCCTTTAACGCCATTGGCAACCACTCCGAACACGGTCGCGTTAGAAATTCTCATACTATCTAAGGCTTGCATTAATGCCGAGCGATCGCTCTTACCCAAACCAACCACCATAATTACACCATCAGCGTGAGCCGCCAAGATACGACCATCAGCCAGTCCTAACACAGGTGGTGTATCGTAAATCACCAGGTCAAAAACCGCATGAAATTGCTCCATTAAATGTTGCATCTTCTTAGAACACAGAAGACGACTCGGATCAGGTGGGACTTGACCGGCGGTGAGGACATACAACCGATCCCACATCGGTATGCGTTGGATTGCCTGTTTCGCGGTTAGTCCCGTGGCGATGACATTACTTAAGCCGACTTGATTATCTAGGTTCAAATAGTGATGAACCTGAGGGCGTCGCAAGTCTGCATCCACTAGCAAAACTCGTTGACCCATGGCGGCGGCGGCTTGGGCGAGATGGACGGAAACAGTAGATTTTCCTTCTGAGGGTGTGGCTGAACTAATAATGATGGAGTGAACGGGCGTATCGCTACCCAGAAACCGAATATTAGTCTGGAGCGAACGGAACGATTCTAAAAAAGGAGAAGCATTGTAGTTTCGGGATGGGCGGCGAGATTTTCGCGGGTTGGGGGAAGGGGGCGCTGATGTCGTCTGGGTTAGGTTTGCCGTAGACATCATCTGTTTGAGTTGTTTTTGGTAGGGGATAATGCCCAGTAGGGGAAGTTTGGTTAAGTCTTTAAGTTCATCGGGAGAATGGAAGACATTATCCAAACGTTCCATCAGCAAAGCAACACCCATGCCCAACAATAACCCCGCGATCGCACCCAATGTGATATTCCGCTTGGTATTGGGCCACACGGGGACTTGGGGGACTTGCGGCTTGAGGATAATCTGCCAAGGTAAGGCTTTCTGGGCGGCTTCAATTTCCAGATTTTCCCGTACCGCCAGAAAGCGATTTAAGCTATCGGTGGCGACTTGGAGTTCTCGCTGTAAATCTGTGTAGCGGCGGGCGATGACGGGGATTTGTTTAACCTGGAGGTTGAGCAGTTGAGCGGCTCGCGCGATCGCACTTTGTTTCACTTGCAGGACTTGCAGTTGGTTGGTGGTTTGCACCAGTTGCTGGGTCAATTCCGTGCGAATCGAATTGGGAGAAGCACCGGACACCCCAGCCTCGCTTAGACTGACGCCCAACACATTTTGGGATTCTTGGCTAAGTAAAGGTAACAGATTATCCCGTTTCTGGCGTAAGGCTTGCATCGTGGGACTTTGGGGCGTAAACCGTGCCGATTCTAGGGCAATCTGGGCTTCAAGTTCCGAGAGTTGGTTGAGTAACTGTTGGTAGCGAGGGGCTTCACTGAGGGTAACTGTAGCAACAGCTTGTTGAGGTGATAATCCCAACTGCTGTAGAAGGGTATTATAAAGCGATCGGGTTTCTTGATACTCAACCTGAGTTTGTAACTGCTGCTGTTCAATCGTACTCACCCGTTGGGATAACTCTTGGGCTTGGATTTCCGGGTCAAGCAGGTTGTGTTGTTGGCGAAAGTCTTGCAGTTGTCCTTGCAGCTTATTCACGCGATCGCGCAGCATGGGTAACTGGTCATCGACAAACATAATTCCCTGTTTCAGGTTCAGTTGTCGCTCTTGTAAAGAGTAGCGCAGATATCCTCTGGCGACTTCGTGTAAAACCCGCCGTACTCTTTCCGGGTCAGTATCTCGATAACGCCCTTCTAGGATTTTGGTTTCCCCCAGTCGGCTAACGATGAGCTGATTCATTAAGGAATCATAGCTTACCAACGGATAGTGCTTTTGGATCTCCTGGACAATAGCGTCCATTAGCTGAGGAGAGCGTAACACCTGAATCTGGGTATCGTAATCCAGTGCCGAATTCCGTCCCTCACCGCCACCCACCACTTCCGTGAGTCTGTCTAAGTCTCCTTCCTTAGTAACCGGTTCAACCAGCAGTTGAAACTTGCTCTCATACTTAGGGGTCTGATTCAACGTCCAAAAACTGATCCCCGAGGTTACCGCGATCGCGACTCCAGCAATTACTAAAGCACGACGCCGAATCACGTTGACCAACTGGCGCAATGTCCATTCATCAGGAGCAGGTTCCGGAGGTGGAGTCCGGTAGACTAGCGGTGGTGAATACTTTGGGTGTTTCCCATTGCCATTGGGTGATAATGGTTCCTGAATCTGACCAATCTCCATCTTCCCCCTACTCCTTCTGCGTGGATTGAGCGCGTTTGTCAAAAAATCATTTTACCTTGTTTAATTGTGTATCAGGTTGGCTCAAAATCGTCACGAATCCCGCTGAAATTTACAAATTTGATAGGAGTAGGGAATCAGCCCTTAACCATCAACTCTTGATTCCCTATCTGTCCTAGAACACCGATTCAGTCATTCAATTATCTACTGAAATTCCTCAAAAACGGTAACACAAGCGACAATATCTCCCCTTTTTCCTGTAGAGACGTGTCATGGCACGTCTCTACAGCAGCCAACCGACGCTCTAAAATCCAAAAAATCTAAACACAGAGAACACGCTGCCAATCGGACTAACAATTGTTCCCAAAGTATCCGTGACTCTGGTCAAACCGGAACGTCTGACAATAATCACATCATTGGGGCGCAATGGCGGATTGCTTTGATCGTTAACATCGGCAGTAAAATCCACCTCGATTTCCCGTTTTCTAACGGTACCATTCGGTTGGAGACGAACCAACTCCACAGAACTCTTACGGGCGCGACGGTTATCAAATCCGCCCGCCGCTAGCAGGGCTTGATTCAAGGGGGCGTTAGCGGGGACGGAGACTGCACCCGGTTTCTCGACTTCTCCCACCACATTTACATTGATAATTGCCGCTGAGAAGCTTGCTGATGCCAATTCCGTGGCTTCTGAAGCGGTCAGGGTTTCGGCTTCGGGGACTCTAATCGTATCTCCCTGTTGCAAAATCACATCTTCAGAGAGATCTCCCTCTTGTAAAAGGTCCCACAGATTTATGACAAGTACTTGCTCAGTACCATCTCTGGTGGTGCGTCGCACTTCCACGTTACGAATATCAGCAGATTGAGTAATACCTCCGGCGACTTGGATGGCTTGAGTTACCGTTGGCGGTTCTGTATTGTTATTGTTATTGTTACCGCTACTACCACCACGGGCGCTGTCAGCCGTAGCGGCTCCCGATGTGGCGGCTGTCACAGTATAAGGACCTGGACGCACCACTTCCCCGACTACGGCAACTTTAATCGGCTTTACCGCCTCTGGTGAAAAACTCGCTGTTGCCAGTTGACGGCTTTCCAGGGGGTCAATGCCGGTGGTGGTGGGGATTAAGATTTCATCACCATCCCGCAAGGTCACGTCTTGGGATAGATCACTATTTTGCAATAAGTCCCAGAGATTAACCGTATAGGTTTGTCGGGTAGCTGGGTTCATCCGGCGGCGGATTTGTACGTTTCGCACATCAGCCGAGCGGCTAATTCCGCCAGCAAGCTGAACCACTTGAGTCACGGTGGGAAATTGTTGCCCTTCGTTGAGGGTGACGCTGTAGGAACCCGGACGACTGACTTCCCCGGCGACCGCAATTTTTAGGGGGCGAGCATCAATCAGGCTTAGAGTGACTAAGGGACGTCTCACATAGGGAGCGTATCGCCCAGAAATTCGTTGAGTGGCAGCATTAATGGTTAACCCTTCTACAGGAATACTGCCAGCAACGGGTAAATTGAGGGTGCCATCGACTAAAACCTGGTATTCCCCACTGTATTCTGGAACATCAAAGAGCGTCACGCCCACGCGATCGCCCGGTCCTAGGGTATAGGGTAAATCGGGTGGTGGATTCGTCACTGTCGTGGGTGCAGAGGGCGAAAATGTGGGGACTTGCGCCATTCCCGGAAGCGGTGCGGTTACGGCAAAAAAGGCAAATAAGG
Organism: Coleofasciculus sp. G2-EDA-02; assembly: GCF_040226375.1. Taxonomy (NCBI): domain Bacteria; kingdom Bacillati; phylum Cyanobacteriota; class Cyanophyceae; order Coleofasciculales; family Coleofasciculaceae; genus Coleofasciculus; species Coleofasciculus sp. G2-EDA-02. The sequence continues at coordinate 9,733 of NZ_JAVKEW010000209.1, forward strand.
TTAAACCTGCCACAGATGGTGTTAAATGCTTGCTCAAGTTGATCCTCCAGATCCCTATGGTGCGAAAATTGTCAATGGGTCTTTTAATTCTCAGTTTAGTCATATTTATTACAGATGTCTTAGATCATTCGTGATTAGCTCCCATTACCGTTGAAGCTAATTGACACGAAAAAGTTCATACCCGCAGAACGTTAGAGTCTCCTGAGAAACTGTTCCACACTTTGAGCCCAACGTTTTTTATCAACCGTGACAAGTAAGTTGTGTCCAGCGCTCGGAAATAAAACCAGTTGCTTAGCACCCTGAACATTCTGGAGTATCTGCTCAATTTCGGTCATCGTCGTCCACTTATCCAGCTGCCCATGTAATATCAATGTCGGACAGTTTACGCTTTTAGCATACACCGCTGGATTGTGAGAAAAGCCATTAAATCCATGTTGAATACTCCCCCAGAAAACAAAGAGTTCCGCTGTGGGAAAGGGCGGAAGATGGATAGAGGGCAATCGACTCCTCACCGCATTCAAAAGGTTGGCAAAGGGAAGTTCTAGAATAATCGCCTCAGGTGCAATATTTTCTTGGGCTATGGCTCTCAAAATAGCCGCTGTTCCCATGGAGACTCCATAGAGAACGATGGGACGTTTCAGATTTAACTGTTGAGCATAATTAACGGCAAAAGCTACATCTTTGGCTTCCCGCACTCCAACCGTTGTTTTATTGCCACTTGACCCTCCTACGCCTCGGAAATCGACTAAAAGCGAGTCATAGTTTAAGGCGTTAAAGACTTGCGCGGGTGGGAGTAATTGTGTGCCTTTACTTCCGCCATTACCTGGAAATAATAGTATGGTTCCTTTCGAGGCAGAATATTTGGCAGGAATGAACCAGGTTTCTAACCATTCTTTTTGATTGATGGGAATCTGTTGGGTAACATACTGCAACCCAATAACACTGGGATTTCTGGTATTATGGGGTCGAGGAATGCCTAAAGCCTGTTGTCCGGGAGCGCTAAAGTGAGTTAAAGTGTAGGCGCCGATGTACGCGATCGCGTTAATCCCAATTAGCACAACCAACACCCCTACCACAATCGATCTCTTCCAGCGTCGCCTCCAGAGTTCAGCGATAAAGAAACACGCCAATCCCCCACCACCCAGGAAAACACCGACAGGCTTTAAGGGAAACAACCAGGCGTTGATTATACCAATCTGATGGCATATATATAGAAAGATTACCAGCAGGATTAATCCGATTAGACTGGTACAACCTGTTTTGAGTAGGAGTCTTTGAACGGCTGATTGAGTCTTCACGATTTTTGGGGATTAGATTTCATCACAAAGACGTTTCAGGTTTGACAAAGCTGTTGTCTTTGTCGTTATCCTGCCCAAAAATTATACCAATTTCAACCCATTAAAGAATTCTCTAATCCCGCATCACTGACAAACTCGGCTAACCCTAAATAACGAATCCCTTGGGGATTCGTCTCAAAACGACAGGGTAACACCTCAAGCCCCTGGAGAACCGCCTCTCGCAAGAGTTTGCCATAAACGGGGTCAGTAATATCACCCGGGCTAAAGCGATCGCAGTCCCCCCGATTGATAAAATAAAGCATGATCGCCTTGGCTTGGGGCAATAACTTCTGGAGTTCTTGCAGGTGCTTTTGTCCCCTTGTGGTAACAGTGTCGGGAAATAAGGCTAAGGTTCCCTGCGCCCAAGTCGTATTCTTGACTTCCAAATAGATGGGAGGCGCGTCATTCTCCCCCGTTAGCACAAAATCAACCCGACTTTTCCGGTTTTCACCATAAACCACTTCTGGGCGAATTTGGCTGTAGCGATTGGCTAATTCCGGAATTAGCTTTTGTTCCAGGATAATCTTCATCACCCGATTCGGGAGTGCGGTATTAATCCCTACCCAAGTCGGTTGGGTGTCATTGACTTGGATCATCTCCCAGGTGTAGGCTAACTTTCGCTTGGGATTATTACTGTGAGATACCTGAACTAAACTTCCAGGGGTGGAAACCCCTGTCATTGGACCGGTATTCGGACAGTGGGCGATGATTGTTTCCCCTGATGTAAGCTGAATATCGGCAAAAAACCGCTTATAGCGTCTGAGTAACGTCCCCCTCTCTAATGTCGGGTAGGTGTAAATCCAATTGGAGTTATCGTCCATTAATTTAAGCGAACTGTTCACATTACTTAATAAGTATATTAAAATAACTTAACATGCAATAACATTCAATGGACTCAAAATGGCTAACTCAGACCAACGGAAACAGCGGATCATGGAACACATCAAACGCTCGATTACGATTCCTCAGCAAGGCTTTTCGATGAGTTCAGATGCTAAAAAGCAACAGATTATGGATCATATCAAAATGACACGAGGTTAAACCTTCACAGCAGAAGTTTCCCATTAGTTCTCTCCTGGGCGGGTTTTACCGATAACCTTTTGGAAAAAACTGACCATAAAACTCCAGAGAATTTGGGTGATCCTGCTAGTTTATTCCAGAGAACCGGCGGATTTGGTATAACTGGGGATTTAAGCCTAGGCTGAAACGCTAGTAGAGACGTAGCATCCTACGTCTCTACATTACCTATTGTGACACCGATCCCCGCTATACAGGCGGTTTGGTTAAACGGGAACAATAACGCTCCTCAACAATTGTAGATTTAGAGGACATCTTTACCGATTTATGGTGCGAGGTTTGGGAAACAACCTCATTTTCAGGATGGATAGTAATTTGCTTACAAACTAATTGCTGGCTTCCGGGGCGAATAAAATCCCATGTATAAACTTGAGTATCAGGGACTGTCGCTTGCGCTGGAGCTAGTCTGAAAGTGGCTGATAATACTAGCCCTAAAATAAATAAAACGACAAGTACGGTTTTCCGCATTGATTTCTCTCAGTTGACTGAGTTCAAATTAATTTTGCTCTCTACTCTCTATTATATCTAATATATCTAAGTAGTCGGACAAAATTAAAGTTACCTTACAACCCCATACGGCAAGAGATAAGCTCTAATTTAATTTTTTATCGCCATAGTTACACGCCTTACGTCTCTACAGCCTCCTCCAGCTCCCCCAGCTCCCAGACGTAGCATGCTACGTCTCTACAACCCCAGCTCCCAGACGTAGCATGCTACGTCTCTACAACCCCAGCTCCCCCAGCTTCTTCCACCCTAGATATCTTCACCAAAATTCATCCCTCATCCCTCATAGTCAAAAAAACCCCCTTTTGCTGGAGTTGCGCCAAGGAACGGTTAAGATAAATTTGAGCAATCGTATCTTGGGGATTAATTCTCAAAACCTCTTCAAACCGCTGTTTCGCTTTGCCAAACGCTTGCTTGGCGTAGAGAAACAACCCCTCTTCAAAAATTGAGATTGTGGCTAACTTGCCCTCCTTAATTTTTAATGAATCTCCATCAAACACTTCAAAAACTGCCACCGCTTTTGACTTGCCTTTTACCTTAACCTGCTCCACAAAGCGGAGGCTGTACTCTGTTGGGTTATGTAAACGAGTCAACGTCTGTCCCGATATTAATAACGACACCTTATACTGTTTTGTTAATCCCTCCAAGCGAGCCGCTAAATTAACATCATCACTAATCACCGTACTATCTATCCGGTGTTTTCCCCCAACTGTACCCAGCATCAACGAGCCGGTATTAATACCAATGCCAATTTTGATCGGGGTATAACCCGATTGCAGACGACGCAAATTATACTCATACAACCGCTGTACCATAGAAATTCCGGCTTGAACCGCGTCATCAGCAATACCACTAAATAGTGCCATAATCGCATCGCCCATATATTTATCAATAAAGCCATGATGTTCGATAATGGCTGGCTCCATCCGCTTTAAAAAATCATTAATGAACTTGAAATTTTCCTGAGGATTCATCCGTTCCGAGAGGGTGGTAAAATCACGAATGTCCGAGAAAAGGACTGACATTTCTTGCTGGACTTGATCGCCTAATTCTACATCAACGACACTTTTTTTATTTAAGATCTGTAAGAATTGACTGGGGACAAAACGGGAAAAAGATTGATTGAGTTGAAACAGTTCATTTGTGAACTTAATTCGCTCCGCCTCCGCTTGTTTGCGAGATGTAATATCTTCCACAAAGCCCTGATAGTAAAGTGGAGTTCCAGACGCATCATAAACAATACGGGAATTCTCACTAATCCAGATAATTGTGCCATTTTTGCGGCAGATCATTGACTCAAACTCACACACAACACCATGCTGCTGCATAAGTGTCATAAATTCCTGACGCCGACGGGGATCAACGTACAAGTGATGCTGAATACTGTTAAGGATTGCGATCAATTCTTGGGGGGAATCGTAGCCGTAGATGTGGGCTAAAGCGGGGTTAGCACTGAGATAACTGCCATCGAGAGCAATCTGAAAGATTCCTTCTTGGGCATTTTCAAAGATAGAGCGATATTTTTGTTCTGCCTTCACCAGTGCAGCTTCAGCTTGTTTGCGTAAACGCAGCTCATAATAAACATCGCTAATATCTCGACCTTCAACAATCAAAAAGTTAATACTACCATTTTCATCAATAATCGGTTTAATCGAAAAATCAATCGTAGCAATGCACTTTTGTGCGCCCAAAATATCAACTTCATAACGGATGAATTTACCGCTAGCAGCTTGAGAAATGGCTAATTTTAACTGATTTTGAGTTTGGGAAGAAATAGTCCACCAGTAACACGCCCACAAGGGTTTTCCTGCCACATCATCTAAATGTAACTCACCTAAATTAAGGGCAGTTTGGTTGACTTCTAGGACAATTCCATCAACACTCAGCATCCCCGTAAACTGAAATGTATGATTAAAAATTGCCCGAAATTTTAGCTCACTAGCACTGAGTAATTTGACAGATTGTTTTAAATCCTGATTCAACTGTTTAAGTTGGGCATTTTGTTCAGCCAGTTTTTTATCTTGAAGATAACTATTGATTGCTTCTTTTACTGTCAAAATTAGGTCTGAAGCCTGCCAAGGCTTAGCGATATAACGATAGAGTTTAGCATAATTAATTGCATTGCCTATGGCTTCAATATCAGCTTGTCCAGTTAGCATAATTTTTATTGTTTTTTTGGGTTTAATGTGTCATAAATAATTTGGCTAATATGGTCTAATTTTAAAGGAGATAACGTAATACAGTTAACCGTCGCTCCTTGTTTTTTCAATCCATCCAGTGTCATCATCAACGGATGAGTCGCGCTGACTTCATTATCCCGATAGGCACCGATTAAAAATAGATAATGTATCTCGCTATCAGTCATAATAAGTTGAATTAACTTGAGCGTCGCCAAGTCTGCCCACTGCAAATCATCGATAAAAATAACTAACGGATGTTCGGGTGAGCAAAATGTCTGAATGAATTTTTGGAAGACAATATTAAAACGATTTTGGGCTTCTTGTGACCCTAATTGTGGCACCGCAGGCTGTTGACCGACAATCCGTTCGACTTCAGGAATTACATCAATAATCACCTGACCATTTGTCCCTAAAGCGGCTAATAGTTTTTCTCGCCATTGATTGAGTATGGCTTCGCTTTCTGTCAAAATTTGCTGTACCAATTCCTTAAAGGCGCTGACAATAGCTGAGTAGGGAACTTTGCCTTGAAACTGGTCAAATTTGCCCGATATAAAATAGCCGCGTAGTCGAGTGTTAGGTTTATGAATTTCGGCGATTAAGGATGATTTCCCAATGCCAGAATACCCCGCCACCAGCATCATCTCGATGGGGGTATCTGCGGATTTTTGGGTTTCCTTGTCGTCTCGATTCGCGACGCGATCATAAGCGGCGAGCAAGGTTTCCACTTCCGCTTCTCGCCCATAGAGTTTTTGGGGAATTTGGAATTGATCGAAAATATCTTGAGAACCGAGAGGAAAGTCTTCAATTGTTCCAGTTTCAGTTAATTGTCTCAGACAGGTTTGCAAATCAGCGACAATTCCCCAAGCACTTTGATACCGTTCTTCGGCGGTTTTTGCCATCAGTTTGATGACAATATTCGCAACGGTTTGCGGAATGGTTTCCCATCGGTGCGTCCCGACTAATTCGTGGGGAGGTGTTGGGACTTTTGCTATATGACAATGGACTAATTCCATGGCATCTTTTGTCTCAAATGGCAGCTTTCCGGTTAGCAGTTCATAGAGGGTGACACCTAGGGAGTAAAAGTCTGTGCGATAGTCTAGAGAACGATTCATCCGCCCGGTTTGTTCGGGGGAAATATAGGCTAATGTTCTTTCTAAGACATGAGGATTTTTGAGTGTGGTATTTTCGCGGGTAAGCTGGGTGGAGATACCAAAGTCAATGATTTTGAGTTGTCCGGTTTCGGGGTTAAAGACAATATTGCTTGGGTTAATATCTTTGTGAATGACATGAACAGCGTGAATCTGTGCTAAAGTTTCCGCTATTGTGAGCGCAATTTTGAGAAAGTCCCGCAGGGGTAGAGACGAGGATGTCTTTGTCAGGTTACTCATCCACTGCTGTAAGGATTCACCGCCAAAATCCTCTAAGATGATTACTAAGGTTCTCTGATAGGGTTGGATATTATATGCCTTAACCACGCCATCGATATTAGATGGTGGGTGATTTCATACTCTTGTCGATAGCGAGTCAACTCTTGGGGTGTGGGATAGTCTTGTTTGAGAAGTTTGAGAATGACAGGTTTGTGTTCCTCTGGTTGAATACCGCGATAAACTATGGTATTGACACTTTCGTAGAGTTGGGAGAGAATGCGGTAATTGGCAATTTTTAAGGCGGTGTTATTCGTCATAGGTTGTGTGAATAGGAAATCGAGGGCAGAGAGTTGACAAAAACAATATAATGTGGTGAAAATAGAGCCGTCGCGATATAAATTTAGCCGTCGAACTGAAAAATCTGGGCGCGAATATGACTCTATGAGTTCTCCTAGGGAGTAGACGAATGCCCGACTCTTCACCAACGATGATAAATGACACCCTAAAATGAAGCGTTAGTTTGACTTCTCCCCCGGTTAAAACGCGGGGGATTCTAAGAGGATACTACGGGACGGGCTGAAGCCGCGTCCCGACCTTTTGTCTTCTTAGAGTTCCAGAGGAAAACTCTGGATGGCGCAGTCAAGAACGCCCTACAGACCTTGGCTAGGTCAAGACCTAGCTGTATCTCTACTTTGCGGAGGATATTAGCAGCACCGTTAGCATCGGCGTTGACAAATTCTCCATTTTTGGTGCGGTACATTCCTCGTTTTACTCGCTTCCCACTAGCCTTCCACCCTTCCGGGCCTGAGCCGAATACAGGCAGAGGATCGTTGTCGATAAAACTCGCTTTAGAGGTATAACTTTCTTCAGTTTCTACGAACTGAATTCCATATTGTTCGCACAGTTGCTCAATCCTATTTTTAAGACGAGCGGTAGGAATTTGAACAAACTCTTGATTCGTCTTTTTCCCCAGCTCAATCCCATTTTTATTGTGTCGATTCCAACCGAAAACGACTGTTCCAATTCGATGTTGGAGGCAATGGTTGATAACTATACGAGCGGCTTTGTTAACTGCATCTCTTACTTGCCTATTGCGCCTTTCTGCAAGAGAGGCTAATTCTTCATTCCAAAACCCTTGAGCTTTCCCCACCTTAATGGTTGCAACCCGTTTGTTGTAGAGCTGATTAAGACTCTTTAGTTTACGTCCATCAACAATAAAGCTGGTTCCTACATTAGAAACACAGGTCATCCAGTTGTTGAGTCCGGGGTCGATTCCTAGTACCCGTGAGGGGTCTACATCTGCTGTTACAGAAGGCAGGAGGTAGACAAACTCAGCATAGAAGCAGCCGTTGCGGGGAAGGATTCTCAGCTCTTTGATGTCTTTGAAGGCAAGATTAGATGGCTTATGGATGAAGAAATTTGCTATCTTGAACCATGTCTTGACTAGCGTTCCTAGCGGTATTCTGATTTGACCATCTTTAATCTTCAAAGCTTGTTTAGGATAACTGACAACAGAAAGACCGCCCTTCTTTAAATACTTAGGTAGTCTAGGATTGTCCGCTATCTTTCCTTTTCTGAACGCCTTCATCAACCCATCAAACGACTTGAAAGATTCACTAACTGTTCTCAGTGCTTGTTGAGCTGCTTGAGAGTATAGAGCTTGGAAGTGCTTGTTGTTTTTATACTCCTTTTCTAAGTCGTATTTACCGATAATCCGCCGACGCTTAAACCAGAGTTGACGAGCATAATAAATACCGCAGTTCATTAAGTTATTCGCTTCAGCGCAAATAAACTCTAAAACTGCGGCTACCTCTTGCTCTGGATTTAACAATACTTGTTGACAACCGTACAATAACATCACCTCCAATTTTATGGTTATATTATATCACTTAAGGAGGTTATCGCGGGATAAATCCCACTGTCTTTACGACTTGCTCGGTTTCATCCCTCGGATAAATCACGAGGGAGCCTGCACCATCGCTTATGACGTAATACAGCAACCGTAAACTCTTGTCCTTCCAGACGCCAGATGTTGCATCTGCACTAGCTTCCCTGTAGTCTAAATCAAAACCCTTTTAATTGACCAAATGTGGATAACCCATTTGCACCGTTTTCTCACGGGTACAACGAAGCATAACTTGATTGTTTGGTTGACGCTGAGTCTGATAATTTCCACGCTTTACGGCACTTTAGCCCTTCAGTTTGCCTTCAGCAGCCAATATGTGGTACAGGATGATGCGCGACAGCATGTCTTCTGGATGCGGCGATTTTTAGACCCAGAGTTATTTCCTAATGATATCATTGCCGATTATTTCCAATCGGTTGCACCATTAGGATATCGCGCCCTATACCATTTCATGGCAGGGATTGGGATTGATCCGATTGTTTTGAGTAAAGTTTTGCCCCTGGTTTTGGGATTAGTTACCACAGGTTACTGTTTTGGCGTGGCGGTGCAATTGTTACCAATACCTTTGACTGGATTTATCGCATCTGTAATGCTGAATCAAAATCTGTGGATGCAGGATGGGTTGATATCGGGAACTCCCAAGGCGTTTATTTATCCTATCCTGTTAGCGTTTTTGTATTATGGGATGCGCCATTCACTGATTGGGATGGGAATCGCGATCGCGCTGTTAGGATTGTTCTATCCCTCATTAGTGCTAGTCTGTGCGGCGTTTCTGATTTTGCACTTGTGGCGGTTTAACCGGAAATTTCCCTCTGTGTCTCACAATCGCCGCGATTATGTCTTCTGTTTCACGGGTTTGGCAGTGGCGTTTGCGGTGTTATTACCCTACAGGATTAGTCTGTCAGAATTTGCCCCGGTGATCACAGCTACACAAGCCAAAAGTTTACCCGATTTCTTATCTCAAGGGCGAACTCGCTTTTTTATCGACGATGCTTGGTCATTCTGGTTTAATGGACGCAGTGGTATCCGCATTGATACAGCCTTAGCGCCGCCTCTGAGTTATTTGGGCTTGCTATTACCCGTTATGCTACGCTTTCCCTCTCGCTTTCCCCTCGCCAAGCAGATAACCGGGAATATGGAAGTCTTAGTCAAGTTCTTATTGGCGTCAGCTATTTTATTTTTAGCCGCCCATGCTCTGCTATTCAAACTGCACCTGCCTAGCCGTTATACTCAGCATAGCCTGCGGATTGCGATCGCGCTGGCGGCGGCAATAGTTCTCACCCTCATCCTAGACGCGGTTTTCGCCTGTACAGAGGCGCCATGGCGCGTCTTTTCGGTCAAACTGGGACAAGTTTTTGCATTCGGTTTAATCAGTGTAATCGGAATTACCTTAGTCGGATATCCTCATTTGGTTCTGAATACGTTTCCCTGGACGGCTTATATTGGTGGTAATGTCCCAACTTTATATGAGTTTTTTCAACAGCAACCCAAGGACAGTCAAATTGCATCATTAGTGGAAGAAGCGAATAATTTACCCACTTATGCACAACGCTCAATTTTAGTTGGTCGCGAATATGCGATTCCCTATCATTGGGGTTATTATCGCCAATTTCGGCAGCGGATGTCAGATTTAATTGAAGCGCAATATAGTCCAGATTTGGCGATTGTCCAGGAGTTTATCAAAAAATACGGGATTGATTTTTTGCTGCTACCGACTACACCATTAACAGCCGAATCAATTGCTAATGATTCTTGGTTGATGCAGTACCAACCTGCGGCAAATCAAGCCATAGCTAAACTTGAAGCGGGGAAACAACCTGTGTTGGCATCCTTGAGAAGTGATTGTGCTGTTTGGGAAACACAGGGATTGATGGTTCTAGAGGCAGAGTGTATCCTCCAAAAAAGACGCTAAATTCTATCCCTATATAGAGACATTGCGATCGCGCCGTCTATAAAATAACCAGTAGTGAAGTAAAAATGAAAGCTATAGAGATATCATGTCAAAGGATAAAGGACTCAGTGAACAAGCATTCAGTCAGGCAGCAGAAGCTGGGTTTTCTAGTCAACTCGATGAGGTGGAGGAGTTGGATGTGGACATTCAGACTAATCCCCTTAAGGCAATTCAAGGCAAGGCGGATTCAGTCTCGATGAAAGGCAAAAAAATGGTGCAGGGAGACTTGCGCGTTGAGGAAGTAAAAATGGACATCGGTAACATCACTATTGATACCATGAGTGCTGCCTTTGGCAATATTAAACTGGAAAAACCAACCGATGCCACGGGTCATGTTGTTCTAACGGAACAAGACGTTAGTCGAGCGCTCAACTCTGAACTTGTGCATAATAAATTGCAAAACCTAAGCGTGCAGATAGAGGGCAAACCGGCAACGGTTGACGTACAAAAGGCGGACTTTTCTTTACCAGGTAACGGTAAGATTGGTGTGAAGGCTGAAGTTTTTCTTCAAGAAACGAGGGAAACTCATTCAGTTGCCTTTACTGCAGTACCCCACTTAGACCCAAGCCAGGGAACCATATCCTTAGAAGATGTCCAGTACAGCGAGGGGAAAGATTTATCACCGGAAATCACTAGAACATTACGCAATAAAATTAGTGATTTGTTAGGGTTACGTGACTTCGTTCTAGAGGGAATGTCACTGCACCTCACAAAATTGGAGGTGCAAAAGGGTAGGATGACGCTTCAGTCTCAATCTCATGTGGAGAGTCTTCCCTCATCTTGAATTCCGCTATACTAAACTTTAAACGGAGTCGTTATGAGTTTATTTATATGCCCAACCCCACTGTAGAAAATCTGGTGATTATCGGTTCTGGTCCTGCGGGTTACACGGCTGCCATTTACGCCGCCCGTGCTAACCTCAAACCCCTGATGTTTGAGGGATTCCAAGCCGGGGGACTTCCTGGCGGTCAGTTAATGACTACCACCGACGTAGAAAACTTTCCCGGTTTTCCGGAAGGGATCACAGGTCCGCAACTGATGCAGGGGATGAAAGCCCAAGCCGAACGCTGGGGGACACAGTGCTATACCGAGGATGTCACGTCTGTGGATTTGAGTCAGCATCCTTTTATTATCCGTTCTGACGAGCGAGAAGTTCAAGCCCACAGTATTGTAATCGCCACCGGTGCCACCGCTAAACGTTTAGGACTCAAGAGCGAACATCAGTATTGGAGTCATGGGATCTCCGCCTGTGCGATTTGCGATGGTGCGACTCCCCTGTTTCACGGTCAATCCCTAGCCGTGGTGGGTGGGGGTGACTCCGCCGCCGAAGAAGCCGTGTATTTAACTAAATACGGGGATCATGTGCATTTATTGGTGCGCCGTGACCAACTGCGGGCATCAAAAACCATGCAAGATCGAGTGCTAAATAATCCCAATATCACCGTTCACTGGAATACGGAGGCGGTGGATGTATTTGGCGAAAATGGTCGGATGAGTGGGGTCAAACTCCGCAACATCCAAACGGGCGAGGAGAGCGACTTACCGGTTAAAGGATTATTTTACGCGATCGGTCATACCCCCAACACCTCCCTGTTCCAAGGACAACTCGACCTGGATGAAGTGGGCTACATTATCACCAAACCGGGTTCGGTTGAAACCAGCGTAGAAGGGGTTTATGCGGCGGGTGATGTGCAAGATCATGAATTTCGCCAAGCCATCACGGCGGCGGGAAGCGGCTGTATGGCAGCTATGTTAGCCGAACGCTGGTTATCTACCCATAACCTGATTCAGGAATATCACCAGAAACCCGAATCTGAACAACCTATCCAGAGGTTGGAAGATAAACCGACAGCAGATACAGAAGAAACCTTTGATATCAATGAGACACGGCATGTTGGCGGTTATGCCCTACGCAAACTCTTCCACGATAGCCATCGCCTGATCATAGTTAAGTATGTTTCACCCAACTGTGGTCCTTGTCATACCCTGAAGCCAATTTTAAATAAAGTGGTGGATGAATATGAGGGCAAAATTCACTTTGTCGAGGTTGATATTGAAGCGGAACCCGAAATCGCTGAAAATGCTATGGTTACTGGGACACCTACGGTACAATTTTTCAAAGACAAAGAAATTTTAGATCAACTCAAGGGATTAAAACAAAAAAGCGAATACCGTCAGATGATTGAGAAGTACCTACCCGCCGAAGTTTCAGCAGCTAGAGCGTCGGTCTAGTAATAGCCATTCGTAGCGCGTCTCTACGAATGGCGCGTCTCTGGTGTACTAGATTAATTTCTGAAATCGCTCATCCTGCCGAATACTAGCCAAATCGGAGTCATTTTTAGCTAAATTTCGGTACTGATCAGGATTCAGATTGATAGTTTTTTGCAGGTTTTCGATCGCTAGGTCAACATTGCCCTGCAAAGCATAACAGCAAGCTTTATTGTAAAAAGCAGGAGCACTGTCAGGTTTTAACTCTATCACTTTGTCGAAACTAACCAAGGCTTCTGGGTAGTCTCCCAATTGTAAAAATGCATACCCTCGATTATACCAAGCCTCATATTTGTCGGGCTTGATTTTCAGGGCTTCGTCGTAACTGGCTACAGCATCTTGAAAGTATCTCAAGTTGACGAGGACATTGCCGCGATAATACCAAGTACTATGTTGTTTATACTTAAGTTTTAGGGCTTCATTGTAACTTGCCACGGCTTCTTGAAAACGCTCAAGGCGATACAGTGTACCCCCTCGGTTATTCCAAGCTTCGTGAGCATCGGGTTTAATTTTTAGGGCTTCATCATAGCTAGCGATGGCTTCTTGGAACTGTTTTAGGTGTACCCAAGCATGTCCTTGGTTATACCAAGCTTCGTATTTATCCGGCTTAATTTTCAGGGCTTCTTGATAGCTAGCGATGGCTTCAACAAAGCGTTGTAAGCTAAACAGAACATTGCCTCGATTGTACCAACCTTGATGCAGGCTCGGTTTAAGGTCTAGGGCGTTATTATAGCTGACATTTGCCGCTTCATACTGTCCTAAATTCACCAGCGCATTGCCCCGATTATACCAAGCCGGGTAAAAGTCTGGTTGCAATTTCACCGCCTTGTCATAGCTAGCGATCGCTTCTTCATGGCGTCCCGCCTTATCCAGGGCGATTCCCCGGTTATACCACAGTTGGTATAAATCCGGTTCACGTTCTAAAACTTGGTCAACCGTCGCGATCGCTTCTTCAAACTGTCCGGACTGGATCAGTACAATACCCAAGTTATACCAAGCTTCATGGGTTGTGACTTCCAAGGGGTGATTGTAGCTAACGTTTGCGGCTTGAGGATTTTCTAACAGGAGAGTACTCATCGATGTATTTTTTGGCTATGAGAGGCTTTTGACCTGGTTCACAGGTTGTAGCGTTGAGGGGGAACGTTCTTGACGATTCTCGATTGAGTGCAATACATAAAGGAGTCGGGAAACGAATGTGGGGTTTAGGGTTTAGGGTTTAGCAATCAGAACCGCGATCGTTCACGGCTTAGGGTTGTCTCCTCACTTATCCTAGTCAACGCCTTTACTTGCTTATTCTTCCCCAACTCCCCGAAATCCGGATCAGTATAGGCAGGCTTGTGCAAGTGTGGGTTCTCGTTCAATCACTTGATCAAAACTTGCGATCGCGGCTTCATGCTTTCCCCAGTCTGCCAAAGCTATGCCTCGATTCAACCAGATGCGCGTATCCTGGGGGTTTAACACCCCCGCTTGGTCAAAACTGGCGATTTCACTCTTGTCTATTGCTGATGCTCCCCCTCAATGGTCACAGTCGATTTCCCTCTATCTTTGCAAATCTTTACAAGTTTGTATTGTTTTATACCTATTCTTTAAGATAGATATACGTTTATAATAATTCTCAAAGTCTCAGCCAAAGTAGCGACAACGCCCCAACAGGGGTTGTGTCTCTTACTCTCTAACAAATGCCGTTAGAAATTTCACGCATTGACTATGGCAATTAGCGCCACTAGCCAAAGAAAAGCTAATAGTAAAACAAACAGTCGTACCCCTACAAAAAGCGAGGAAACAAGCATGGCAAAAGATAACGAAACCCAATCAACAAAGCTAGCTATTCAAAAGCAGCAAGCTGGGGAAGTTTCTCTGGTTGAACCTTCAATCCCTCTACCGGGAAATCGTCCCATAGCCACCAGTTCGCTAAAAGTGAGTGACCAAGGTTCAATAAGGGGGATGCGTCCTGTGGATACCAGCGAGTTACAAGTTGTTGGCACATTTTCATCCATGGGTGATCGCCCGATCTCGGCGAGTAACATGCAAGTCCGAGATATCATGGCTGTGTCAGGAAATCGCCCGATTTCTGTGAGTACCCTGCATCTTACGGGCACAGAAATGATTCTGGGGAATCGCCCCATCGCCTCCAATATCATGGAAGAAATTGATGAACTGATTGGTTATCTAGATTAATTTTTAGTTAAACTCTATCTTCCAGGTTGTCGAGATATTCTAGCAGAGTGTCTCGACAATTTTGTAGGGTAATCTCTAAAAAGGAAGTAGTAAACCCCGATTGGATATAACCAATTCCTACTTTAGGTATAAGGCTGGGATCAGCATAATCTACCCGTAGATTGACGATTATAATAAAAAATACAGATACATTGGATATTAACGGAAAAGAAATTGCCTAAAGAATTATTTACTAGTTTGGTGGGCAAATTCATAATCATCATAATTGGGAGACTCTTAAAATATGAGTACGGAAGATAGAGCTAAAGCAACTGCCAAAAACATTGAAGGTAAGGCACAGGAAGCCATGGGTAATGTTACTGGTGATCCTGAAGATCGGGGAGAAGGTAAGGCAAAGCAAAAGGAAGCTGAAGCTCGCCACGCTGTCGAAGACGTGAAAGACAAAGCTAAACAAGCAATTGACTAATTGCATTGTAAACAATAGTAAGCAGGTAGATATTTGTGCGCGATTGGGAACGCCGCCAAAGCCGTATCTGATTTTATTTTAGTCGGCTGATTCACTTCTACCTGCCTTACTAGAGAGGGAGGTCTAGGCAATCTTGCTCTAGACCTTCTGGTTATTTCTTCAAAACCCAATATTAGTTTCATCAGGAGGTTGCTGTGAGTTTAGGTCAAAGAACTCGCCAGTTTATCACAGCTTTGGCTTTAATTTTAGTCCTAGCTACAACATCGGCTTGCCAAGCCAACCAAACCAAGGCAAAAGCGCCAACGGCACTAAATCCCAGTGTAACCTATCAACAATTAGAACAAGGTAACACGCCAGCAGGTCAAGAGTTTGGTAAGTGGGTGGTACAAACGGCAAAGGGATTAATTAGTGATGCCTACGTGCGCGATAACGATAAGTTAGGTATTGTGATTACACCTCAAGTTCGTCCCCAAGAGGTTAAGGATTTAGCCCGCTCTTTAGTTCAAGGGTTTCACCAGAATTTTCCCAATCGAGATCTGAAGGTATTGGTATACGCCCCGGATAAAGAACTCATTGTGACAGCGAATTACAATAATCAGTCCAATCAAGTTACGTATCAATAAAAAAAGGAGATAATAAACTATGGCAACTAGCGACCAGTATAAACGCCAGATCATGAATGATTTGGCGGGTGGTAATACGGAATCTCTGGAACAGGTTCCAGAAAAGCCAGAGCAAGAGTATCAAAACTTTGATGACTTTGCTCAACGTTCTTCGCGAGATGAACGACGTCAATTATTTGGCAGATCCCTGCATCCCGATCGCATACCTCCCAGTCAGATGGAACCTGAACTGCGACAGGCTATCGCCCAGATTAAGCCCAATGAACGGGATGATGTGGCGCGTGAGTTTTTCAAGCAACTCAAGAAACGTGGATTGAGCGATCGCGACTTAGAAAAGCAACTCGGACTTTCTACTCATCACGCCAGTCGGATGACAGAGGATGATGTGGCTAAACTCGCCGCCTTTACCTATCACTCTCATCCAGATATCTTTCAAGAGGTTTTAGCCGATCAACCTGCCATTGTCAAATTCCTTAGCAACCCCTTGGTGGGGGCAGTTATGGGGGCAGTTGCCTCAAAATGGTTCGGACATCGTCGCTAATCACTCAAGGTTTAAGTTAATTGTTCATTGTCATCAACCTGCGTAAGCAGGTTTTTTTATAGCGGTGGTTTCTAATCCCCAGGAGAGGCAGGTAAGTTTTGATCCTTCACTTCGGAAAGAAAACATAGCATCTGAATGTTCCAGACGTGCCATGGCATATCTGTAGGGGCGGGTTTCACGGCTGTCTTTTCGGTTGCACCCAGATCTAACTAAACCCGCCCCGACTTTCACTGACTGACTGCCAATATCGTTAAGATACGCGCTACAGTAAGCAGTATCCTGCGCCATATCTATGTAGGTTTATCTACTCCCTTCCCGGTAGAAGATTACCTATTTTTCTCTTCCCCTGCTCCCAGACGTGCCATGGCACGTCTGGAACATTGCTCCCCCTGCTATTTAAGGAGTAAAGCATGAATCGGTTATGGCGAAAAGTGTGGAATACATTTATTGTAGTCGTTGACAAGAAAATTATTACTGTTTTGACAGTTCTATTTTGTGCTGGAGTTTTGGGGACTTTATTAAGTATGTCCCATCTTTCCTTTCAACTGGTCGAATCCCAGGCACTCCAAAACGCTAAAGTTTATGCACAACTTATGAAAAAAGCCCGAACCGTTTATAGCTCAGAAATCGTCAGTCGAGCCGAAACCGTGGATGGGATTCGGGTTACTCATGACTATTTGAATCAAGCAGGCGCGATTCCTCTACCTGCAACCTACTTACTCGAACTGAGTCGTAAAATTCGGGAAAAAAAAACAGATATGTCCGTTCGACTCTACAGCGATTATCCTTTTCCTTGGCGACGTGACGAAGGGGGACCAAAAAATCAATTTGAATGGGACGCCCTAAACTATTTAAAAGCTAATCCAGATCAATCCTTTTTCCGAGTTGAAACCCGTCGCGGTAAGCCGACACTACTCTACGCTGAAGCTGATGTAATGACACCAAGCTGTGTAGCTTGTCACAATACATATCCCGGTACGCCTAAAACAGATTGGCAAGTGGGAGATGTACGCGGAGTATTAGAAATTACCCAATCTCTGGATCAGTTTAAAACCCAAACTCGTACCGGATTACAGGAAACATTTTTGATGCTGGGTGGTTTATCAATTGTGGGAATTTCTGGATTAGCCTTATCAATCCGTCGTTTGCGTCAGCACTCCAAAAAATTACAGCAACAAGTCAGGGAACGAACAATTGATTTAGTGGAAGCGAATGAAGAGATTTCGCGGCTAAACGAGCAGCTTCAATTGGAAAATCTGCGGATGAGTGCGGAACTGGATATTCCTCGTCAGATGCAGCAAATGATTCTGCCCAAACCGGAGGAACTAACCTCAATTGAAGGCTTAGATATTGCTGGGTTTATGAAACCGGCTGATGAAGTTGGCGGCGACTATTATGATGTCCTGAACTATGATGGAATTGTCACAATTGGCATTGGTGATGTCACCGGACACGGGTTGGAAAGTGGGATGGTGATGATCATGGTACAAACGGCGATTAGAACATTGAAAGAAATGCAAGAAACCGATCCGATAAAATTTATTGATGTTCTCAATCGCACGATTTACCGCAATGTTGAGCGGATGAAATCGGACAAAAATTTAACCCTAGTCATTGCCAACTATGTAGGTGGACGACTGAGTGTGAGTGGACAGCATGAAGAAATGATTGTCGTCCGCTCATCCGGTACATTGGAACTGATTGATACGATAGATTTAGGATTTCCAATTGGCTTGGACGAGGAAATTTCTCAGTTTATCAATCAAATTTCTGTTCAATTAAATCCCCAAGATATCGCCGTACTTTATACGGATGGAATTACGGAGGCGGAAGATATCAACGGCAATTTTTATGGACTTGAACGGCTGTGTCAGGTGATTCAACGGAATCGACATTTAACGGCGACTGCTATTCAAGAGGAGGTGATTGCTGATGTCTTGCATTTCATTGGCAGCCAAAAAATTTATGATGATATCACGTTGCTCGTGCTGAAACAGAAATGAATTTAGGGAAAAATTAATTATAATTTTAGGTATTGGGTCTAAAAAAGCATAAACCCTTGAGGCACAATGTTTATAATGTTTAGGAAAATAAAACATTTAGTTAGCCAAACATCAGGCAGTGTGCCACTACCCATGGTTTTGGTCGTTCCTTTTGTCGTGCAAATCTTTGCTACAGTGGGATTAATTGGATACCTGTCCTTTCGCACGGGACAAAAAGCGGTCAATGAACTCGCTATTCAGTTAAGCACTAGGGTAACAGAGCGGATTAATCAACACCTAAAAAATTATTTAGAAACGCCACACTTTATGCAGGCTATAACCGTATCATCAATCCGTAATGGAAATCTAGATATTAATAATTTTACCAGCTTACAGCAACAGTTTTGGTCTGATATCCAACTGTCGGATGCTGTTGATTATATTTTCTTAGGGGATCAAGACGGTAATTTTATTGGTGTGCAAGAATATAGGGATGGTGGCAAAGTGGTGAAGTTTCGCGATCGCGCCACCGCCCCTAAACGGCTGATTTATGCTCTAGACGAGGATGGAGAGCGGACTGAGTTGCTCAAATCCCAAGACTATGACCCCCGTACTCGCCCCTGGTATCAAGCAACCCTTAGAGCGCAAACCCAAACCTGGAGTCCCATCTATATTTCCGCCGATTTAGGTATTTTGCAAATTACGCCCGCGACACCAATTTATGACCAACAAGGAACGCTGCAAGGAGTTTTGGGGACGAATTTAATTTTATCTCAAATTAGTGACTTTTTACGGGACTTGAAGATTAGCAAATCTGGACAAGCCTTTATTATTGAACGTTCAGCTAACATCGTTGCTAGTTCCACCGATGAACCTCCTTATCTCTCCACTGATTCAGTACCGATTCGCCTCAATGCTCTGAATAGCCAAAAGCCCGGTATTAAATTAACGACTCAAGAACTATTCCAACAGGTTGATAATCTCAATCAAATTAATCAACCTCTACAATTTTCCTTTGAACTCAACAACAAAACACAACTAGTACAAGTCTCACCTCTAACCGATGTACAGGGGTTAGACTGGTTGATTGTGGTTCGGGTTCCCGAAGCGGACTTCATGGCACAAATTACCGCCAATACTCGCACCACTATTTTGCTCTGTCTTGCTGCTTTAGGGGTGGCTACAATTCTGGGTATTCTCACAGCGCGATGGGTGACTCAACCCATTTTATCCCTGAATACGGCTGCCAAAGAGATTGCTAAAGGAGAATGGGAAAAAATCGTCGAGATTAATCGTTCGGATGAAGTGGGAGAGTTAGCAAAATCCTTTAACAGCATGGCGAAACAGCTTCATGAGTCCTTTGAAACTTTAGAAGAAAAAGTAGAAGAAAGAACCGCTCAACTGGCTCAAGCCAATGGCGAAATTCGCGCCCTCAACCAACGTCTTAAAGCCGAAAACCTCCGCATGAGCGCCCAACTTGATGTCGCCAAACAGTTACAACAAATGGTTTTACCCAAGCCAGCAGAATTAGAAGCAATTGAAGGATTAGATATTGCGGGGTTTATGGAACCCGTTGACGAAGTGGGAGGAGACTATTATGATATTCTCCATCACGATGATGTTGTGACGATTGGCATTGGTGATGTGGCTGGACATGGGTTGGAAAGTGGTGTGGTTATGCTGATGGCACAAACGGCAATTAGAACCCTTCAGGAAATGCAGGAAACTGACTTGGTTAAATTTTTGGATGTTATCAACCGCACCATTTATCACAATGTTGAGCGAATGAACTCCGACCGGAATATGACCTTAGCAATCTTAAACTATTGCGGCGGACGAATCAGCATTAGCGGACAGCATGAAGAGATTATAGTCGTGAGAGCATCGGGTGAGATTGAGCGAGTCGATACGATAGATTTAGGCTTTCCGATTGGCTTGGATGAGGAAATCACTCAGTTTATCAGTCACGTTTCCGTGCAATTAGAGTCTGGGGATGGTATTGTGCTATATACCGATGGCATTACCGAAGCCGAAAATATGGAGGGAAAACAGTACGGCTTAGAACAGTTATGTCAAATTGTCAGTCAAAATTGGCAAGGCGCAGCAGAAGCGATTAAACAAATCGTGATTGATGATGTGCGGCGACATATTGGTTCTCAAAAGGTTTACGACGATATCACACTATTGGTACTCAAACAAAAATAGATAGTTTGGGATTCCGGGTACAGTTAGACGTTGGCGATAGTATTTATTTTGGTAAAATCATGAATAAATTAATTATTTTAATTAGTAATTGATGGCTATGCATAAGATATTCGGAGAATTTCATGAGCGTCTTTCTAATGAACATGAGTTTTTAATTCTTGGCTTTTCACCGAGCTCCATTCCCATTCAGCAACGCTGGCGCAACAATGGTTTGTCGGCTGATTTTGTCGCTGATTACTTAACTACATTTTTTCCCGCTATTGACGAAGATCCCGACCCTGAGGGAAAGCGGGTAGAAATAAAAGGAGCGGTGAGTTATATTGCTAATGAGCTACTGGAAAATGCGATGAAGTTTAATGACGATAGTTCTTCCTATCCGATTAAGTTTGGGCTACATATACTAGAGATGGCGGCAGAAATAACGTTAGTTTTTTTGGCAACTAATAGTGTTTCTCATCAATCTTTGGATAAGTTCCAATCCTTCATTAAAGAACTACTCGAATCCGATCTGGATGAATTCTATATCCATCAGTTAGAAAAAAGTGCTGAAGATGAAACTGGGGGAACTTCTGGACTGGGGCTACTAACCATGAAAAATGATTATTTTGCCAAATTAGGTTGGAAATTTGAAACCGTTCAAAAAGAACCAGAAGTGATTACGGTGACAACAATGGTGCAACTTAAGGTATAGATTTGAAACCTTTAATCAGTATTATTTGAAATATGTAGTCTTAGGAGCAGATGTATTCATGGAAAATCAAGAAATTCAGGGTGAAAACTACCAAGTAATTGGTGATCCAGAAACAGCAACCGTCTACTTTAAAGGGTCACTGCGACTGGGTGGGATGAAAGAGTACGAACCCATCGTCAAAATCCTCAATGAGATGATTCAGCAAGACCATTCCCTGATTACGTTAAACCTGCGGGAGCTAGAATTTCTCAATAGTTCGGGGATTAGCATGTTGTCAAAATTTGTCCTGAATGTACGCAAGAAGAAGACTATCCAGATTGAAATTAAAGGTTCTGACCAAATTCCTTGGCAAGGAAAATCCTTAAAGAATTTGCAGCGATTAATGCCAGGATTAAAGTTGGAGTTGGAGTAATTTACAGCACGGATTCATAGCAAAAAATTGAAATAACCCCCCTTTTTTCCACGGCGATTTTAATCGCTGCTACACAAACTTTCGTCCGCTTGACAAGGACTAGGTTATACTCACATCTTGTACCATTCAAGGGTAAGCTTAAAGCTTAGAACCGTTGACCCAAACCAAACTGGAGTCGGCTATCTCCTTGATCATTAAATCCTAAATCGGCGCGAATGACACCCACAGGGGAATTGACGCGCAACCCAGCACCATAACCAAACCCTATTCCCGGTTTACCCCGCACCACACCAGGTTCTCCAGGTACGGTTTCACCAGAACCCAAATCGGATGCAAAGTCGGCAAAGACAACAGCGCCAACTGGATTGAACAGGGGAATCCGATACTCCGCCGACGCTAACACATAACTGCGCCCCGTTCCCACCTCTCCTGTACCGTAGCCTCGCACCGAATTTTGACCGCCGAGGTTAAAGGCGTTGTAGGGGGGTAAGTCACCAATCGTAGTTCCTCCCTGAACGTTAAATGCCAAGACTTCTTGAGTATTGTTATTAAATACATCAACGGGAACATACTGGGAGTAGTTCGCCTCCAGCCGATTCATCAAAATACTACCATTGCCAATCGGTACAGACTGTTCTGTACTCAGACGAGCCAAAGAACCTTGGGTAGGATTGACGGGATTGTTTCGTTTGTCTCGCGTCACTCCGGCGGAGACGGTAACTAAATCATCAATTCCGTTATCACTGAAGGAGAGACGATTGCCTAATTCATCAACCGCATTAATTTTACCGTTACTATCGCGGATACTGGTGCGGGTATAGTTGACTCCCACCGACGCATCCCATTCCTGATTCACTGGTTTGGATAGGGTTACACCACCCCCAAACTGTCCTTCACGGGGATCATCCCCATTAGCGAGATCAACATCATCATCGAAGGTTTGGGATACAGTACGACGTCGAAACGTATTCACCTCATATCCCGGTTGTTCCGGATTACTGGCGCGGTATGGTCTACCATAGTTGCCATTAAACTGCAAGTCCCGACGGCTAAACTGCACATTCAGTCCGACTTTTTGGTTCACACCGCCGAGATTGAAGTCGTTATAGCTGAGAGTGCCAAAAACACCGCTATCATTGCTATATCCTGCCCCAGCATTCACCCCACGGGCTGATCGTTCAATCAGATTATAAATAACATCGACATTTCTAGCATCGCCATTCAGGGAAATGTCCACCTTCTCAAATAATCCTAATTGGTAAAGCTGTTGCAAGTCTTGGCGCACAACCTCCACATTAAAGACTTGACCCGGTTGTAGGCTCAATTCGCGATCGATGAAAGCCTCGCGAGTTCGTCCGTCTGTGGGTTCACCTTCTTCGTCGAGGAAGCGGAAATTAATGTCACCGACAACGCCTTCAGCCACCTCAACGGTAATCACACCATCGGGTGTCGATCGCACGTCTAAAACCTGTGCCAAGATATAGCCATTGTCTTTATACCATGCTTCTAATTTTTGTAAGCCTTGACGTAGGCTAGCGGGACCAACGGGTTGACCCAATTGCGGATTAAAAATAGAATTAGCAACGTCTGGAGTGAGAACCTGGTTACCCGAAAGTTGTAGCGATCGCGCGATAACAGGTTCAACCTGATAAACTACCTCCCAGCCAGTGGAATTAGTCGTTGGCGTGACACTGGCGTTGGCAAATACCCCTGTATTTATAATCGCTTGAATATCCTGATCCAATTGGCTTTGACTGGTTTGACCCCCCGGACGAGTTCTAATCGTTTTTAAGACAAGCTGCTGCAACTCTTCCGACACACCAACGACTTGCACATCTGTAGCGAGAACCACTAAATCGTTAGCAGGTTGTGATTGATTAAATGTGGGAACCGATTGGGCAAATTCTGGGGTTAGCGTCGCTTCTGGAGAGGCGACGGTTCTAGGGGAAGGCGTTGCTGGGGAGGCTTCTGTGGGGACAACATAGTTTCTGGTTTCCGATGGCGGGTTAGCAGTTGTGGGATCTGGAGTAGCGTTGACTGGGTTAGTTAAGTCCCCACCGACAAGCACAGCCAAAGTGGAAAAGGCAACAGCTTTGTATAGCATAAAATTAGCCTCAATCGTCCGTTCGTTGGTAAAGAAAGTTTTACGTTTGGTTAACCTGACCGAGGCTGAACCCGTGAAGTTCCAACAGATGTGCCAGCTTTATATCTGACACAATCAGTTCAGGATTTAGCCTTGCTTTACCGTTGAACCGCCATCTGTAGGGGCGGGTTTCACGGTTATTGTTGTTTACCTCACCCAAATATGAATAAACCCGCCCCCACCAAGTGAGAGAGGTTGAGCAAACATGAAAATCTCACCTCTAAAATCACATGACCGAAAGCGATGTAATATATCAAATTCAGGTCAAACGTTATCGCGACAGTATGCAACAGATTGATTGGCTGATTGTCTTGCTCTACCTGATTGCTTCAATGGGCTTAGGGCTTTATCTATCTCGCAAAGCCTCAGGGAGTTTGGTGGATTTTTTCGTCTCCGGGCGATCGCTCCCTTGGTGGTTAGCGGGTACAAGTATGGCGGCGACAACGTTTTCCATTGATACGCCCCTTTACATTGCCGGGGTTGTCGGTAATCGAGGAATTGCCGGAAACTGGGAATGGTGGAGTTTTGGCATCGCTCATCTGGTGATGATTTATATCTTTGCCCGATTGTGGCGACGTTCGGAAATTATCACCGACGCCGAATTGACTGAACTGCGTTATGGTGGACGAACAGCAGCAATCTTGCGGGGAACGAAAGCATTTTTATTTGCCGTACCGATTAACTGTATTGCCATTGGCTACGCCATGCTTGCCATGATTAAAGTTGTGGATGCCCTGGAACTTTGGCAGAGTTTGGGGATTGAACCGGGGGAAAATCTGAAAATTTGGAGTGTGGTTGGCGTTAGCATTCTGGTTTTAATTTACTCAGGTTTTGCTGGGCTTTGGGGTGTGGTCACTACCGATTTTTTTCAGTTCTTTTTAGCACTATTTGGGGCAATTGTTGTCGCGATCGCGGCGGTGAATCATGTGGGTGGAATTCATGTTCTTGTGCCAAAAGTGCAGCAGATAACTGGACATGATATCTTATCCTTTTTTCCCATCACTGATAATTTTCGCTGGAGTGAAACGGCTGGAATTACCGCCAGTACCTTTTTTGCCTATATCTTTCTCCAGTGGTGGACGTTTCGTCGTAGTGATGGTGGTGGGGAATTCGTGCAGCGTCTGGCGGCGTCTAAGGATGAAGCGGAGGCAGAAAAAGCGGCGTGGTTATTTAATATTCTCCATTATGTAGTTAGAACTTGGCCCTGGATACTCGTGGCGCTGGTGGCAGTTGTCGTCTATCCCGATTTATCAGACCGAGAATTAGGTTATCCTAAACTGATGCTGGATTTCCTACCCCCCGTGATGTTGGGGTTAGTCGTCACGTCTCTACTGGCTGCGTTTATGAGTACAGTATCCACATCGATTAACTGGGGCGCGTCTTATTTAACCAATGACCTGTATCAGCGCTTCATTAGACCTGATGCTCAACAGTCAGAGTTGGTATTAGCGGGGCGGATTGCTTCAGTGGTGGTGACAGCGTTGGGGGCCATGGCAGCGTTCTTTTCTCAGGATGTGGCGACTGTCTTTCGGTTAGTGATTGCCATTGGCACAGGTCCTGGCTTAGTCTTAATTCTACGCTGGTTTTGGTGGCGGATCAACGCGACCGCTGAACTGACGGCAATGGTGGGTGGGTTTATTGTGGGGTTGACGACTAGTATTGTCCCGATTATCCAGATTGAGGAGTTTGGCTTGCGTCTATTGGTGACGACAGCCATTACCAGTGTGTTATGGATTACGGCAATGTTGGTGACACCGCCAGAATCTGAGGCGACTCTGGAGGCGTTTTATCGCCAGGTTCGTCCAGCAGGTCCTGGTTGGCAACGTCAACAGGAAAGCACAGGGTTACTACCGATGCAAAACCTGGGACAGGATATTAAACGGGTACTTGCTGCCATTTTATTGTTATTTGGTGCTATGTTTGCGATCGGAGGGTTTTTGCTGCTGCAACCCCTGACGGGTTGGGTGTCCCTCATCGCCACTGTGAGTGGTGCAATGTGGCTGCGTCAGCTTAACCGGAAAAAACCTTTACCTGTACCCAGACCAGGATTAGATGATCGGTAGCGAATGTGACCACTGGGGAGGATTTCAGTAGATAATTTGATTAAACCGATGTTCTCAGTAATTCTAAGATAGATAAGAATAGCGTTACAAATCTTTACCCTACTGCACACCTATGTCTATTTTTCGCCAATATATTGCCCCTTTTCTGATCGTCTTAGTTTTTGTCGTCGCATTACTCGCCGTTAGCGCTCGCATCTTTTTGCCCAATGATATGGCAGCGCCTGCACCTATTGAAGAGACGAATTCAGTTAGCATGAGGGGATTGGGGATGTGAGAGAGTATTGAGTAGGGGCGGGTTTAGGGACTTTCGTCTCGCTGTTCATGATAACTGTTGTTCAAAACCCGCCCATAGCTTACGCGAGGTTTCTTACGCTTCTTATGACCCAGTTGCGCCATAGTACCCGTGCGAAACGTTATTGGTAAAACCCGTCCCTACAACCACGCACCCCCGCTCCCTTGTTGCCTCAACTCCTCTTTATCAGATGCGTACATTTTTAATACCGGGCTATCAGCTACGAGTTGGTTCTCGATTAGAGAAGGCAACCCTGCTGAAGTTTCTTCAACTCAGTTACCAAGAGCTTTTTTCTCAACAGCAAGATTTTTCTCATTTAGAAGAAACAGTAAGGCGGTATTTTTGTCAAGACACACCGTTGTGGTGGGTAGACGTAGCCAACCATGAGGGTGACGCCGCGCCATCAAATCAACCTGTTGCTGCTCTGTGGCTGGGAAATGCAATTGATCAGGTCACCGGCGATCGCCATGCCCATGTTTTTTTGCTGTATGTGATGCCAGACCATCGGCGTCGGGGTATTGGTTCGGCGCTGATGTGCCATGGGGAGAACTGGGCGAGAGAGCGGGGCGATCGCCAAATTGGGTTGCAAGTGTTTCAGTCTAATCCATCGGCTGTGCGTCTTTATGATAAGTTAGGATTCCAAACCCAGTCCCTTTGGATGGTAAAACCGTTCTCTGGATAAGCGTTGTGACCCTCTAAAGACCTTGGAGAGCCTGCTTTGGAGTGCGAAAATTATGTAATGGATAAGTTGACTCATGACAAATAACAAATGACAAATAACCGTCGAATAAGATATTTTTTAAAATATGTATGATAACGACGAGCTAAGATTAATCGAGGCGGCAGGTGAGCTAGAAAGCCCTCTGGATGAAATAGAGCCAATTGATGACCACTCAGAGGCGACTAAACCCGATCCAGAAGCGATGCTGGCTCTGCTAACCGCTGGCCAAACGCCCCAACGGATGCTGGCGGCGCGGGCTTTTTGTGAACTTCAAGATGAACGGGCAATTCCCCATCTGATTAATCTGTTAAACGATGTCTGTCCTTTGGTACGGGTCAGTGCAGCTTATGCCTTGGGACGCAATCCCGACCCGACAGCGGTAAATCCGTTAATTGAGCAACTGAAACGGGATTGGAATGGTTATGTGCGTAAAGGGGTCGTTTGGGCATTAGGGAATTGCCGCGATCGCAGAGCATTGCCAAGCTTGATTGATGCCTTATGTACAGATATCTCTGCCGTGCGTTTGTGGGCAGCAAGTTCCCTGGCACAAATGGCGAAGTTAGACTATGACGATATAGTCGCCTGTATTCCCCCGTTAATTACCGCCTTAAAACAAGATCCTATGGCAGCAGTACGCAGTAACTGTGCCTGGTCATTAGGGCAGCTTTGTCGAGAACTACCCTCCAATGCTATTTATGCAGGTGCGGTTGACGGTTTAATTGAAGCCTTTGCCGAAGATGAAGATATGGGCGTGCGGGAAGATGGGAAAGCAGCCCTATTGAGAGTGGGCGATCCCCGTGCCTTACAGATGATTGAGGAACTTGAGCTAGAAGGACTGTTTTAGCGGATTGGTCATTGGTCATTTGTTTGCTCCCCCAGCGCTCTATTCCCTATTGCCTATGGACAGCTTCTCTCTACAGACTGATGAACTTTTTATGCCTGCTTCTCAAAATAGAAAGCAGAAGCACAACGCAACACTAATCCGAGTCCTGCATTCTGGCAGGTTTATCGGTGCTGAAGCATAAATAGAGAGAAAAAATATGGCTGTAGCACAATCACAATTAAGACATGCAATTGGTGTCTTTCCTAGCCGTCAACAGGCAGAAAATGCGCTCATGGAACTCAGAGATAGAGGATTTGATCTGGATCGAGTTTCTGTGATTGCCAAAGACGCGAGTCTCAACGACAAAATTGGCGGTACTGACCTGCATAAAAGCAGTGGTAACCAGGCGGGAGAAGGCGCAAAAGCGGGTGCAGCTGCTGGCGGTACGGTAGGAGGTTTCCTCGGCTTAATTGGTGGTCTAGGTGTACTGGCAATTCCTGGTGTCGGTGTAGCGACAGAATTAGGCGTTATTTTAGCGAATACTCTTCTAGGAGGCGTTATTGGTGGCGCAGGCGGCGGTTTAGTTGGTGCCCTGATTGGTTGGGGAATACCTGAAGATGCCGCTAAACATTATGACGAACGAGTTTCCGTTGGGGATTATGTGGTCATTGTCGAGGGTAGCGAAACCGAGATCCAGAATATGAGACCTATTTTGCAAAATCGAGGAATTCAGGATTGGGCTATCTATAATGCACCTGGCGTCAATACCAATCCTCAGATGGGCGGTAGAGTGTAGGTAGATAGAAGGATGGGCAATGTTCATCCTATAAATAAACCTAAACTTGGAAACAGCGGGGATAAGTCCTCGCCGTTTGTTTTTTGGCATAATTCTAGGCAACCCATTCACCAAACCCTTATCATAGAAGCATTTCAGTTAATTGTGTTTCTTCCATCTACAACGGATGCGTGAAGCGGAGCTTGTCTAAAGATTTTATGTCTCCACAGACGAATGAAGACTATCTTGCCTTACTCAGGCAAGGGGTGGAGGTATGGAATGCGTGGAAGGCACACCACCCCGATATCCGACCCAATCTCTGCTTTGCTACGGGCAAGGGCTTTGCCATCCAAGGGGCAAAACTCAGTGGCGTGGATTTGAGTCGGGCAAACCTGAGTCAGGCAGATTTGAGTAAAGCGGATCTGACTGGTGCGAACCTCAGCGAAGCATTTTTGAGTGAGGCATATTTGAGTCAGGCAGATTTGATTGGTGCGAACCTCACGGCGGCAGATCTCAGAGGTGCTGATTTAATTAGTGCTAACCTGATTGGTGCGAACCTGAATAACATCTATCTGAGTGGCGCCGATTTGACTAAAGCCAACCTCAGTGGTGCTGATTTAGTTGGGGCAAAACTGATTGGCGCTAAGTTGAGTGGAACTAATCTCAGTGGTGCAAATCTGAGTGGGGCGAATCTCAGTGGTGCCCACCTTGTCGGTGCGAATCTCAGGGGGGCAAATCTTAAGGAAGCCTATTGCTCTCAAGCCAATCTTCGGGGTGCCAATCTACAACGCTGCAAAGCCCTCAATACCGATTTTCACCAAGCCATATTCACCGCCGCCTGTCTGGAAGACTGGCACATCAATAGCGGGACGAATTTAGCTGAGGTGATTTGTGAGTACATTTATTTACAAACCGATCAAAACGAACGCCGTCCCCATCAGGGAATTTTTGCCCTTGGAGAATTCACGAGGATTTTTCAAGTCCCCTTAGAAACTGTCAATTTAATTTTCCGCAATGGTATTGATTGGCAAGCATTCTTTGCCGCCTTCCAAGCCTGTCAAGCCCAGGATGGCAGTAACATCCTCACGATTCAATCCTTAGAAAATCGCCCTGATGGGGTATTAACCATCCGGATTGCCATCGATAGGAATGGCAATCGGATTGAGGTTGAGCATTTCCTCAATCGTGAGTACGATGCCCAAATCCAAGCGATCGATAAAGACTATCGTTATCAGTTAAAGGCGAAATATGAGCAAGTCGCTGCCTATCGTCAGCAGAGTGCCAATTTAACTGAGATTTTGCAACGGTTGGCAGAGAGAACCGTGAATCAGAGTCAAACGATTAATGTAGAGGCAAGACGCTTAGTTGAACCCCTAACCTCTAACCAGCCAGATCAGGGTGAGTCCGGGGAAAATTGCCTGTCTCTTAACTGTGCGATCGCACCCCCTTATACCCTAGAACAAAAGCAACGACTGACCAATACCGCGACCAAAATTCAAAAGTTACTCCAACAACTCGATCAAACCTATCCCACGAATACACCTCTGGAAAAACAGCGGGTGGTTCTTCAGGTACTGGAGAGGATTGAGAATAATCCGATCCTGAAAGCTTCTGTCGTTGAAGGCTTAAAAAACGTGCCGAGTCAGGTATTAAAAGAGTTGATTAATCATCCTTTAGTCAATGTGCTTCTGGCAGCGTTAGAAGAATATCAGTAAAACCAATTTATAAACGAAACTTTTTGATTATTTTTTGCGTCCCTTGAGACTAGATGAATGATTAACTTAAAGGCTGATTCATGTTTTCAAAAAAATCGAACAAGAGAAAACCCCGGTGGATGTCTCTAGCTTCATTGACATTACTGCTGATAGTGGGCAATTTAACGATGACTGGATGCGGACTGGTAAAACCCATCAATAAATCTACGCAACCAGAAATAAAAAATCAGCTAACTGAGAAAGACTCAGCCACAGATACTGATCAAGATGCTGAGGAAGAAAAAACCGAGGCAGAAAAACAGTATGAAGCCGAAGGGATAGACACAATTGATGATGATGATCCTGAATGATTCTCAATCCGGATTGACTACCTCCTTTTGTGCTACCCTCCAAAATATGGAGAGTCAGCATAACTACAGTAACCTAGCAACCACCCTGCGCGATCGCAGAGTTCGCCTCGCCCAGCTTATCGATTTCCCTGTCATTCTCTGGGCGGGAGGTTCCCATCCACGCAATTTTCCGGCAAATCCGTTCCCGTTTCGCGCCAGTAGTCATTTTCTCTACTTTGCAGGTTTACCTCTAGAGGGCGCCGTCATTTATCTCAAAGATAGCAGGTTAGAACTATTTCTCGATGAACCCTCGCCAGCTAGTACCCTTTGGCATGGCGAAATGCCCAAACCAGAGGAAATAGCCCAAAGAATCGGTGCTGATGCAGCTTTTCCTGTCTCAGAATTAGCATCGAGGACAGCCGATGCAGCAACTCTGGCGGTGCAAGATGTGATAACCTATCAGCAGCAAGGGCAACTGTTAAATCGATTCGTCGCCCCTGCTAACGCCCCAGAAGGAATTGACCGCGAATTAGCCAAAGCCATTGTCTCTTTGCGACTGTGCCACGATGCTGAAGCATTATCGGAGTTACGTAAAGCCGCCGCCGTGACGGTAGCTGCTCATAAAGCGGGAATGCAGGCAATTGGGGGTAGAGACGTTGCGGCGGAACCTCTCTACGAAGCCACAATCCGGGGGGCGATGGAAGGAGTAATTCTTGCCCACAATATGAGTTGCGCTTATGGCAGTATTGTCACGGTTCATGGGGAGGTGTTGCACAATGAACATTATCACCACCCCTTGCAACCTGGAGATTTACTTCTGGCAGATGTGGGGGCGGAAACGGATAGGGGATGGGCAGCAGATGTGACTCGCACCTTCCCGGTAACGGGAAAGTTTTCGCCGACGCAGCGTGATATTTACGACTGTGTTTTAGCCGCTCATAATGCTTGTATTGAGAAAGTTCATCCGGGTGTAGAATATCGCGACATTCATCTATTAGCTGCTGCAACCATTACTCAAGGATTAGTGGATTTAGGCATTTTGCGGGGACAGGTTTCGGATTTAGTGGAACAGGATGCTCATGCTTTGTTCTTTCCTCATGGCGTTGGGCATCTACTGGGTTTAGATGTCCATGATATGGAAGATTTAGGGGATTTAGCCGGGTATGCAGAAAATCGAGTCAGGAGCAATCGCTTTGGCTTAGGGTTTCTGCGACTTGATCGACTCTTGCAACCGGGAATGCTGGTTACAATTGAACCTGGATTCTATCAAGTTCCAGCTATTTTAAATGATCCAGAACGACGCGCCAAGTATCAGGATGTGGTTAATTGGGATCGTTTAGCTCAGTTTGCTGATGTGCGCGGGATTCGGATAGAGAATGATGTTTTAGTCACTCAAGAGGGTAGCGAAGTCTTCACCGCCGCCTTACCAACTGATGCAGATGCAATTGAAAAACTGATGATATCAAGTTAACCCCCCTGTGGGGGAAGCATCCCGTTTTGGAAAAAGCATTACCCAAAGCAACGGCACTGCAAGGGTTTCAGTCTCTTTAAAACAGCTAACGTGCCAAATTGGGATGCTCCCCCTGTGGGATGTGGGGTGTGGGGTGAGTTGGGCTGACTGAAAATGGTGCAGGATCTCAGTCTAAACTAAAGTTAAGGGTTTTGACTTATACCATTGAGGCATCCATGGGTTCGCCTAATTACATTTATCCTCCGCCTAACTACCGCTTTGATCCTCCTACTGCTCACGGCTGTAAAAAGTTATATTGTAGGGGCGGGTTTAGCCACTAAAGTAAGCTTCTCACCGATAACTAAGCAACAAAACCCGCCCTTATTCAATTGTAGTGGAGTGGCGTGGTACACCTACTTTGATAGATTAGATTGGGTTCGTAGTGAGGGCATTGGTTCTTAGATTATGTTGGGTTTGCTAGCGTCAACCCAACCTACAATTTATTCCACCATTTTAGCTGTGCCACGCCAGTAGTGGCAGGTTTAGCCACTTCCCTCAAACATCGGTTCAGTAGTCGAATTATCTACTGAAATGTCTAAAAAATGGTGACATAAAAGACCCAAAAATATCATACCATTATGAGTTAAACTAAGGGCGGGTTTTGTTGGAAATTTATCGGTAGATACTAAAATTAAATGGCTCAACCCGCCCCTAAAATTGACTTTTGTAGAGACGTAGCATGCTACGTCTCTACATGAATCCGTCAACCTGGGTTATATTATAGAATAAGCCCGAATCAGTCCCAATGGAGTAGCCCCCTGTGGTACAGGATATTGAAGCGTTGCTGGATAATATCTATAATTCTTTTACTCCAATGCCGCTTCCCGTCGGTGATGCCAAATATGTCGAATGTCGGGAGGTGCGGGGTGATGTTGAGATTCAACAAGATTTAGGGAAAAGTATTCGGCGATCGCGAGAGTTAACCTGTCAGTTGTATTCTGGGTATCGTGGCGCAGGTAAAACAACTGAACTGTATCGACTCCAGACGTATCTGGAACAGAAAAACTGCTTTGTTGTCTATTTTGCGGCTGACGAAGAGGATATCAGTCTGCAAGATGTTCAATACACAGATATATTACTCGCTTGCACCCGCCATTTACTCGCCCAGCTTACACAAGCTGATTCTACACCCATCGCCAACTGGCTGCGCGATCGCTATCAGGATCTGAAAGACTTTTGGTTAACTGAGGTGAATCTGGAAAAGCTGACGATTGAAGCCCAATTAAATCAGTTTGCCAAGCTAACAGCGGCGATTCGTACTGAACCCAGTCAACGTCAGCAAATTCGCGAGAAAGTAGAACCCCATACTGAAACCTTACTTAAAGCACTCAATACGTTTATTGCCGATGCTACAAAGAAATTACCGAATGGCAAAACCCAATTAGTGATTATTGCGGATAACTTAGATCGAATAGTCCCTATTTTTCGCGAGAATGGGCGCAGCAATCATGAAGAAATTTTTCTGGATCGTCATGAACAGCTTAAAGCCTTAGATTGCCATATTGTTTATACTGTCCCCATTTCCATGATTTATTCCCGGTGGGCGACAGATTTAAAGGATAACTATGGCATTCCCCAAGTTTTGCCATCGGTAATGGTACAGTGGCAAGATGGCAGTTTATATGAACCCGGTATTGCCAAGCTGAAAGAAACGATTAAACGTCGTATCGAACCCCACACAGATTTAGATTTAGAAACCAAAATCTTTGCATCGCCAGACGTGCTTGAACAGCTTTGTCGCATGAGTGGTGGTTATATGCGAGATTTAATCCAACTGGCGCAAGAAGCAACGAATCGAACGGATCAATTACCCATCTCAGCGCGGGCGGTGCAACGGGCAATTGCGGAACTACGAGACGTTTATCAAAGGGCGGTGGAAGAGGATCAATGGCAGATTCTCGCCCAGGTTTATAAGAGTAAGGAGATTGGCAATGATAACCTGCACCGGAGTTTATTATTCAACCGTTGCTTACTGGAATATCGCTATATTAATCAGCAAGGAGAAAAGCACACCTGGTATGATGTTCACCCTTTAATATTGGAATTATCCAAGTTTAAAGATGCCTTGAATAAAGTGGATGATGCCAATCGCGCCTGATTTATTACCACAAGAAACCTTTGATGAAGTCTACCGTAGTCTGTTCCGGGCGCTGCGGCGGAAGAAGGGATTTGGTTTATTTTTTGTGGTGCAATCTGATTATCGTCAGGTGAATCAAACTATTGAGAAACTGCGGCGAGATTTACCCCAGAAAAAAATATCCCTGTTGCTGATTAAGCGGGAAACCCAAAAACTTTATGACCAAATTGCTGAACAAAGACAAGCAGAAGGCTTTGATATTTTAGTGATTCGGGGGATAGAACAGGCGTTATATGAGTATGAAGATACCAAACGCCTCAGTGGTTGGAGTTCTACGGAAATCTATACCTATAGTTGGAAAGGTGTGCCGCCGATTTTAAGTCATTTAAACCAACAGAGAGAACGGTTTGGTACAGATTTTCCCTGTAGTTTTGTCTTTGTTGTCTCTTCCTTTGTCCTGAACTATTTTATTCAGCGGGCACCGGATTTCTTTGACTGGCGATCGGGGTTATTTCATTTTCCGTTAACGGAGGAAGAACGACAAGTTAAACTAGAAAAATTATCGACAGGTAACTTGAATAAATATTTAAACCTGGCTCCAGAAGAACGTGTGATTAAAAGTTTAGAATTAAAAAATTTAATTGACGAAAGCAGCAACAGTTCAGAAACTACAGCCAAGTTATTTTTTGAGAATGGTTTATTATTTTTGAGCGGCAAGCACTATGATAAAGCAATTGTTAATTTTGATAGTGCGCTTAAAATTAATCCCCAGCACGAAAAAATATTGTTAACTAAAACATTAAGCTTGATAATTCTGGAAAGATATGAAGAAGCTATTACTGATTTACACACAAATATTAAACTTAAAAGCAATAACTTCTTGATATGGAGTTTGTATGGTTTTTTGTTAATGTGCATGGGAAGATTTGAAGAATCTCTAGCTAGTTATGACCAAGCCATTACTCTCAATTCTGATGACTATGATGTCTGGAAGAATCGTGGCATAGTATTAAGCGAGCTAGAGCGGTATGAGGAAGCGATTGCCAGTTATGAACAAGCTATTTCTCTCAATTCTCATGATTATGAAGTCTGGAAAAATCGCGGCATAGTATTATGGGAGCTAGAGCAATATGAGAAAGCAATTGCCAGTTATGAACAAGCTATTGCTCTCAATTCTGATGACTATATGGTCTGGACAAATCGCGGCATCGCATTAGGATATATAGAGCAATACGAAGAAGCAATTGCTAGTTATGACCAAGCAATTAATCTCAATTCTGATGACTATATGGTCTGGCATATGTGGGGTGTAGCCTTAGGAAAGCTAGAGCGATACGAGGAAGCAATTTCCAGTTTTGACCAAGCTATTGCTCTTAATTCTCATGATTATGAAGTCTGGAAAAATCACGGTATAGTATTATGTGAGCTAGAGCAATATGAGAAAGCAATTTCCAGTTATGACCAAGCAATTACTCTCAATTCTGATGACTATATGGTCTGGAATATTCGCGGCATAACCTTAGGAAAGCTAGAGCGATACGAGGAAGCAATTTCCAGTTTTGACCAAGCTATTGCTCTCAATTCTCATGATTATGCAATCTGGAGTAATCGGGGTGTAGCACTAGGAGAGCTTGAACGATACGAGGAAGCAATTTCCAGTTTTGACCAAGCCATTAGTCTCAATTCTAATGACTATAAAACCTGGGAAAATCGCGGACTAATATTAGGAGATCTGGAACGATACGAGGAAGCTATTGAAGATTACAAAAAGGTGATTTGCATTAAGCCAAAATTTATATCTGCTTACAATAGAATGAGTTGTATTTACTACAAGCAAAAGCATTGGTCGCTTGCTGTTGATTGCCTAATTAGAGCTACTCTATTGAATCCCGAAGGAGATTCTGTATTGTGGAATAATTTGGGATTCCTTTATCTCATTAAAAATAAGCCCCAAAAAGCCAAGTCTTATCTTCATCGTTCACTTCAGATGCAACGTAACTCTTTTCTACCTATTTTTAATCTGGCATTGGTTCATGTCATTAGCAATAAATTCAAAGAAACCAAAAGACTTATACGGAAAAGCTTAAATTATTGTCAGGGTGAGGATACTCAAGAAAAACTCTACATCGCTCTCTCCACAATAGCACTGGGTCAAAAACAAGACGGACTGCAAAACCTGCAAGATATTCTCCGCACTCTAACTAACCCTTCAGAAATCGGTGTCATTCGTGGCGGCGTTCTAGAATCTGCTGAAATATTAGCCCGCTACCCCTCTCAATTTCCAGGGATTGACCAAGCATTAGCTATGCTCAAACAAACTTTACACTTGGAAACGAAAAATCAGACATGAGATAATACAAATCTGGGTTGACTACCCCTTTATATCGCAACCGCCATAGCGGTTAGGACACATCATACCAAATCCGCCTTTATTACCCCCTTTTGCCACGGCGATTGAAATCGCTGCTACACAAACTTTCGTCCGCCTGCGCGGACTGGTTTATAACGGGGGTAGCTAACCCGGATTTGGTATCATTTGGTAGAGATGTTCCGCCGGAACGTCTGGAACAACAGTTCCCTTGTCCTAATCGATGTGTCTACTGCTATAATCGCCACGGCAATTTTGATCACCTACCATTCCAGCTAGCAATCATAAAAAACCGTGGAACCCTTTAGAGTCCCACGATGTTTGGCATGAGGAGTCTTCAACTGTTACTTTGATTCTAAAATCTCCTCATCTCTGAACTCGCCCTCGTAACCGTTTTAGTAACGAGATGTGAGAAAAAGTTATATTTTGCCGATTGTTGATCATCCCCTACACCCTTGTCTCTTACTCTTCTGGTGTAGGCGGTGAATCAGGTACAGACTCAAGCTGTTCTATCGGTTGGGGAGGCGAGAAGCGATCGCGCATTTGTTTGAACGCTTGGGGATTGAGTAGCCACTGGGCGATAAATACAGCAGCGCCAGCCGATAGAATAATCACAAGTATCCCAAAAACTCCGATGATGATTTTGAACCAATCCTGACTAGAGGATACCGTTTCAACGTCTATGGGTTCCGAAACATCCTCTTCCTCCTCAGCAACAGGTTCCTCTGTGGCTGGCAATTCAGTCTCTAACTCGATAGTCGGGGCATTTTTTTCCAGTTGTAGTCCTCCCAAATTCAAAACCACTGGATATTGAGGAGAAACAGCACAATAGGAGAGAACAACGGAAGCATTATCATAACCATTCCGTTGATTTGCCTGATCAACGAGAAACTTTGCCGCTGCTTCTAGGGATAGCTTGCCACTAAACACATCTTTGGCGAAATCCCCATAAATAGACTCCAGCCAGTTATTATCACTTACCCCATCAGAACAGAGCAACAGTAAACCATCTTCCTCTAAAATGAAGCGGCGTACATGGGGATAGAGAGACTCCGCCTCCTTGGTTCCTATCGCTTGGGTCAATGCGCCAGAATCAGGGCGCTTTAAGGCATGGCGGTACAAACTGCGACCCATCCTAACTTCCCGCGCTGCTACATCATCATCGACGGTAAGCTGTTGGCAATAGTCGGGAGTGATCCAGTAGGCACGACTATCTCCGACACTGACAATATAGAGTTCGTGACTATTGCCTTCGCTATCCGATTGAATCACCTTTTGCGGCAATTGTAGGGCGATGGTTAAGGTTGTACCCATGCGCCGTCGGGATTCTCGTTCTTGTTGGTCGTTCTTGGAGGCAATAAGATTATTGACAACTCGAACAATTGCTGATAGCTGTTGTGCCACTAAATCCGGACTCATCAGTTCCGGATCTTCGAGTAACTCAGCTAGTAATGCCCGCACCTGAATTTTCACCGACTGCATGGCGATATGGCTAGCGACTTCGCCGCCTTCATGTCCGCCAATACCATCGCAGACGATGGAGAGATGGGAAATCAGGGGATCAGGTTCTGTGGTCAAATCCGATCGCAGAGGATAGCAGCTATCCTCATTGTGGTCATGTAATGGACCTGTATCCGTGAATCCAGCTACCTCTAAACGCAGGGGTTGTTGCGAAGATTGAGCCAAAAGAAGCTGATTAAGCTGGACTGCGATCGCGTCAAAGGAGGGGTTGGGCGTTTGCATTTGCTGGGCGATGTCTCGCAGTTGAGCCGCCACCGTCACGGATGCTGTGTGACACCAGGATTCCCAACATTGTCCTAGCTGTTGCAGACTCGCCTGAGTTCGGGAGTGGGGTAGGGTTGTCGTACCTCCAGACGCACCTGTTGATGAGTCTTTTCTTTCACCTGTGACTGACAGGGGGACAGGTTGGAAATCAGTCGTCCCATTCCTAACCAGTTCCCGCAGTCGCACCCGCCAGCCTTCGACTCGCACCTGTTCGGGATCAACCAAGGTGGCGGCTACGCCTAATTCAGCTAAAGGTTGCCATAACTCTAGAATTTGCCATAACCAATAGATCTGACGTACAGGGGAGGCTTGGGACCATTGTGAAGTAATCGCTGGA
The DNA here is from genome assembly GCF_040226375.1 of Coleofasciculus sp. G2-EDA-02. Classification (NCBI taxonomy): domain Bacteria; kingdom Bacillati; phylum Cyanobacteriota; class Cyanophyceae; order Coleofasciculales; family Coleofasciculaceae; genus Coleofasciculus; species Coleofasciculus sp. G2-EDA-02. The sequence goes on from NZ_JAVKEW010000209.1 coordinate 48,359, forward strand.
TAGAGTTCACCCTTATTGTCGATCGGGACATTTTCCAGCAAAATAATCGGTGTATCCGATTCAGACTCTGCCCCAGAACAAACGCCATAAACATCCGGAACGTGCAGACGATGGGGATACAGGCGTAGATAGGGGAGGAAGATGCCATTTAAGCGATCGGGAGCCTCGGGCAACTCCTCTGGGTGCAGATCCAGCCAAATTTGGGGTGCGACGACTTGATACCGTTGTGCAACAATTTCCCCCACCGGGAGCGATGCAGCCGTTGCACCCACTGCCCACAGATAACGATTAGTTTGCGGCTCTTGAGTACTCATAACCTTAAAAATACTTTAGAGATAACCCTGGAATGAATTGGCAACGGTCGCAACTCCAGTTGTGTTCAGGTCTATAGGATACATCTAAGACGATGTTAAATATTAAACCCATAAGATAAACAACAATAATAAAAACATGGCTCCGTGTCTAGAATCATTTGTCCGTTCCATAAGACTTAGCCACCGTTACCCACCATACTGTGCTAGAGACGTGCCATGGCACGTCTCTACATAAATGATTTGCCCTAACCGTTTTGGCGGTTGCTATAGAAACTTAAAACTGTAGCTGTACGCTCATCCGCTTTGAGGATGGGGAATCCTGGCGATTTAGGTTGAAAAGCCCCGCCTTCAATTAACCTGTTCGCGGGAGTCCTCACCCTCAGCGCTAGCAGGGAGTATATTCTTGTAAATTTTGCCATCTTTCATAATCACGACGAAGTTTTGGGCTGGGTCTTCAATGAGGTTAATATTCTCCAGGGGGTTACCATCCACTAACAGTAGGTCAGCCAGGGCTCCTTCTTCCACGACTCCCAGCTTGCCGGGATAGGGATTGCGAAGATCCGACATTGCCAGCAGTTGAGCATTGGCGCTGGTGGCCATTTTCAACACTTCTGCTGGGGTGTACCAGCGCACCAATTTGGCGAGTTTTGCTCCTTGGCGAGTGGCCAGCTTGGCAGAGAACAGCGTATCAGTACCCCAGGCGGTTTTGAGGTTGTACTTTTTCGCCAGCTTGTAAGCAATGTCGGTGCCCTCAGCCACTAGTAGCTGCTTTTCCCGCTTTTCTCCTTCTTTGGGGTTGGCATCTTCGTCATCCAGGAAAGGTTGTAGGCTGAGCCAGATACCCTGTTTATGCATGATTTTCGCGGTTTCCTCATCCATCAGCTGACCGTGGTCGATGCACTTGACCCCAGCCCGAATGGCTTTCTGGATGGCGCGAGGGGTATAGGCGTGAACGGTGACATAGGTGTCCCAGTCTTCCGCTGCTTCAACGGCAGCGCTGAGTTCGGCTTCGGTGTACTGGCTCACATCCAGCGGATCGTAGCTGGAGGAGACTCCACCCCCGGCGGCAAGCTTGATCTGGCTGGCTCCTTTCATCAGTTGCTCCCGAGTCGCACGGAGCACTTCCGGGACGCCATCGGCGATCGCGCCAATTCCCAGAACTTCTCCAGGGCTGAGGGGAGATGTTGGGGTTCTGGGTAGGTCTGCCGGGGTGCGATAGTCGCCATGTCCGCTAGTTTGGGAAATCATCGCGCCGCTAGGATAAATGCGCGGACCGACTACTTTTCCGGCATCTACTGCCCGCTTCAGCTTAAAAACCGGACCTGCCAGATCACGGACGCTAGTAAACCCGCGCATCAGCGTATCGGTAGCTGCTTTCTCGGCATTTTGCTCCAGCTCCCCTGGAGTCATCATATCAGGAGAGACGCTCAATTCAGGGGGGAGGGTAGCCATGTACAAATGCACATGGGCGTCGATTAGTCCCGGCATGAGCACCCGCTCCTTGCCGTTGATGTTGCCGTTGATGTGGGTCACACTCAAATATTCTGGGACGGGAATGGGATCAGTCGAAATCTTCTTAATGGTGTTGTCAACTACCAGCACGTTGGTTTTGTCAGACAGGTTTTTTGAGGTGCCGTCGAAAATACGCACATTCTCAAACAGGGTGAGGGCGTTGGTGGCAGCGCGTGGGTACTCCTGAGCCAAAGCCCATTGAGCCGTCAACCCCATGATGGCTAGGGTCAAAATTCCGATAATTAAGGCGTGACGGAAACGTGATAGTATGGATTTGCTCACTCTCTATTCCTTTAGATGAAAAACGCTATTAGCTTAACTTCCCCTAAGTTCGAGGGCAATTAAGTTTTATTGATAAAGCCAAAGATTTTTGAACTAATCGCCCAATTCTTCAACGGGTTACCGATAACGACTTGTTAGGTGACGATTCTACACAAGGCTCACTGTGACAGTGGTTAACTTCAACCAGCACATGAGAAAGAGATGGAATATAACTGAGTAATTTTTTGTAATAGTCCGGTGCTTGAGGATAATGCGTAACGAGTGAAATTGTTGCCGCTAAATGATTTTGACCAACATACCAAACGTGTAAGTCGGTCACACGATTATCAGCATCTTCCTCAATAGCGGTCATAATATCTCCCTTGATTTGCTGATCAATCGAGCCATCAAGCAAGATTGAACCCGTGTCAGTAACCAAACTATAAGACCATCTGGCAATGACTCCTCCACCGACCAAACCCACCACTGCATCCAGCCAAACCCAACCTAAAAACTTTCCAGCGAATAAGGCAACAATTGCCAAAACAGACGTTAGCGCATCTGCTAAAACGTGCAGGTAAGCAGCACGAAGATTGTGATCCCGGCTATGATGATGGTCATGACCGTGATCATGGTGATCGTGGGAGTGCTCATGATTATCTTGAAATAACCAAGCACTGACTAAATTAACGGCTAACCCAAGCATGGCGACACCGATTGCCTCATTGAACTGAATCGCTTGAGGCTGAAAAAGACGTGCTGCTGATTCAAATGCCATAACACAAGCAATTACGGCAAGTGCAACAGCACTAGCAAAGCCTCCAAGCACACTGACTTTACCTGTTCCAAAGGTGTATCTAGGGTCAGTTGCATGGTTTCGAGCATATTGATAGGCAAAGACTGTAATCCCGAATGCGGCAACATGGGTTGCCATGTGCCAACCATCCGCCAGCAACGCCATTGAACCAAAAATAGTTCCTGCCACAATTTCAGCAGTCACAATGATTGCTGTTAGAAACATTACTATCTTGGTATTTTTCTCAGCATGATACTGGTTAATAGAGAAGTCGTGAGAATGTTGCCATTGTTCAAGAGTGTGAATATGCATTAGAACTCTAGGATGTCTTGGCTTATTCTATAAATTAATGACTCCTAGAATATCAGAGGCGCGAGTCCCCCTCCAAGTAAGGCAACGAAATTACTTAACTGACCCGAGTTCGATGTAAAAAGAGATGCCAAAAACCAAGCCTGACCAAGCCTATATCAATTACTATTAATTATTGAGAATGAGTATTTTCCCACCAGACTGGCGTGCCAACTGGTACCACAGGCTAATATCTGAACGTGTTCTAAGTTTTCATACAACGACTCAGGCAGTCGCAATTGTATCGGCTTGTGGTGATGTATGCCCCTTTATAGCGAATTAAACTAGAAGAAAATTCTTTCAACCCAGGATACACTGGATTTTTATATGTCACTCAATCCTTCCCTACTTTGGCTCCTGGCAGGCTCAATGCTTTGTCTGGTGGAGCTATTTGTCCCTACGGCATTTGTCGCCTTTACCATGGGAATTAGCGCTTTAGTCGTGGCGCTGGTGGCGTTAATTATTCCCCTGTTTCCGGTACAAGTTGTGCTATGGTTGGCGCTATCCACAGCACTGGTGATTGCATCTCGCCGCATTCTCCCAGCCGCCAAGGTAGCTAAACGTCTCGATGCTGTGGAAGCTCGAACCCTGACCGAAATTCCCCCCGGAGAAACGGGACGCATCCTCTATGAAGGCAATTCTTGGCAAGCGCGTTGTGATGATGAAATGGCGGCGATCGCACCCAACCAAAAGGTTTATGTTGTCCGCCGTCAAGGTAACACACTCATTGTGGTTCCCCAGAATCTCTTACATTAAATTTTCCGTTTGAAAAACTCTGGCTATTCTTTGTCGGTGGCATATTATCAAACTTTTAGGAGGTAATAACATGGATCTATTTGCGTGGCTGATTATTTTGGTGCTTGGCGGTTCCGGGATGGCTAGCTCCATTAAGATTATCAATCAAGGGAATGAAGCATTAGTGGAACGATTGGGGAAATACAGTGGCAAAAAGCTGGAACCCGGCTTGAATCTTATGGTTCCGGTTCTGGATCGCGTCGTATTTAAGGAAACAATTCGGGAAAAAGTGCTTGACATTGCTCCCCAAAAATGCATCACTTGCGATAATGTTTCGATCAGCGTGGACGCCGTGGTCTATTGGCGGATCATGGATATGGAAAAAGCTTACTACAAGGTAGAAGATCTGCAAGCGGCAATGGTGAATTTAGTGCTGACGCAGATTCGTTCAGAAATGGGCAAACTGGAACTGGATCAAACCTTTACGGCGCGATCTGAAGTTAATGAAACCCTGCTGCGGGAACTAGATATTGCGACTGATCCCTGGGGTGTGAAAGTGACACGGGTAGAATTGCGAGACATTGTGCCTTCTAAAGCGGTACAAGACTCAATGGAGTTGCAAATGTCCGCCGAACGGCGAAAACGGGCGGCAATTCTCACCTCTGAAGGGGAACGGGAGTCGGCAGTTAATAGCGCCAGAGGGAACGCGGAAGCCCGAGTCCTCGATGCGGAAGCGCGACAAAAGGCAGCGATTTTAGACGCCGAGGCGCAGCAAAAGGCGATTGTCCTCAAAGCCCAAGCCGAACGCCAGCAGCAAGTTCTCAGGGCGCAAGCCACTTCAGAGGCGCTGCAAATTGTGGCGAAGACGCTTAAGGGTGACCCCGTTGCCCGTGATGCCCTGCAGTTCTTACTGGCACAGAATTACCTAGAGATGGGTAAAGAGATTGGCAGTAGTGATAGTAGTAAGGTGATGTTTATGGACCCCCGTGCGATTCCGGCGACGATTGAGGGGATTCGCTCCATAGTTGGCGATCGCGAACAGTTGGATTCTGAACCGTTCAATTTTGAGTCGCGCCGTAACTCTTAATTGGCTGATTGGTGATGTTAGGGTTTTCGGGTGAGCGTAGCTCACCTTTTTTTATCCGTAGATAGGAGATTTTGTATCGGTATTGTTACCATTTTTAGACAATTGAAGTAGATGCTCCGATTACTAAACCGATGTTCTAGGAGTTGTTTTATTAGCACGGCTTATCGCCTAGAACCAAGCAAAAGCATAAGTCTAATTAAACATAGGGATTACTTCTGATACTATCTGAATCAGTTAATAGAGGATTAATTATGAATTTGGTAAAGCGAAGTATCGCCGAGTTGATCGGCACGTTTTGGCTAGTTTTCGGAGGATGTGGTAGCGCTGTACTTGCCGCTGCATTTCCTTATGGTGAAGGGAGCAATCCCTTGGGTATCGGTTTGGTGGGTGTTTCCCTCGCCTTTGGTTTGACGGTGTTAACCATGGCTTACGCCGTAGGTCCGATTTCCGGGGGACACTTTAACCCGGCTGTATCCTTTGGTCTTTGGGCGGCAAAACGCTTTCCGGGGGCTGAATTACTCCCCTATATTGCCGCACAAGTTGTGGGTGCGATCGCAGCGTCCACGGTTTTGTTTGTCATTGCCAGTGGGCGAATCGGTTTTGAGATGACTGGCTCAAATCCCTTTGCCACCAATGGTTTTGGGGTTCATTCTCCGGGCGGCTATTCCCTGTTTGCCTGTTTTCTCACCGAGGTGTTGCTGACGTTCATCTTTTTGATGGTTATCTTAGGAGCAACAGATCAGCGGGCGCCTCAAGGTTTTGCTCCCATTGCTATCGGTTTAGCCTTGACGTTGATTCACTTGATTAGTATTCCTGTAACCAATACGTCGGTCAATCCAGCCCGGAGTACCGGACCTGCTATTTTTGCGGGTGTTGAACTGTTTCAGCAAGTCTGGTTATTCTGGGTTGCCCCAATTTTGGGTGCGTTAGTCGCTGGCTTTTTCTACCTCAAATTTTTCGATGACTCAGCCTCGAAAAAGACTCCAGAAGGAGATGTCGTAATGAGTAAAGAGCCAGCCTAAAGCCTGATCAGAATACAGAGACAGTTTGTCAAAGTAAGACAGAACAAAACTTGGAGTGGTTTGAAGACTCATTAATGAGCTGATTGATGATGGATCATTTTTTATATGTCATCGTTGTGGGGTGGGCTTAGCCCACCTTTTTTAAGCGTCTCAAGTTTGGAGGCAATGATTGATGAAGATAAGCCATGCTCAAATTCTAGCTGGACTTCTAGGAGTCTGTGTTGGCGATGCCTTGGGCGTACCTGTGGAATTTACCACAAGGGAGGAACGCCTGCGCGAGCCTGTAACTTCTATGCAGGGCTATGGAACCTATAATCAGCCCCCAGGAACTTGGTCAGATGACAGTTCTCTCACCTTCTGTTTAGCCGAAAGCCTCTGTCAGGGATTTTCCCTCGACGCGATCGCACAATCGTTTTGTCGTTGGCATGATCAAAACTATTGGACACCTCACGGAACGGTTTTCGATATTGGGATGACGACAGCTACAGCCCTGCGCCACCTGCGTTGGGATCAGGTTTCACCCTTAGAGTCAGGATGTACGGATGAAATGAGTAATGGCAATGGTTCACTGATGCGAATTTTACCCATGGCGTTCTATTATCAATCTCTAGAATTTCCGGAATTGATTAAAAGAGTCCATCAGGTTTCTAGCATTACTCATGCCCATCTCCGTTCTCAGATGGCATGTGGGATTTATATCAGTATAGCAATTCGATTATTAGAAGGTGATGACCCAGCGACGGCTTATTTTAAAGGAATTCAAAGAATTCAGGAACTCTATCGTCACCCCCCCTACGCCTCAGAATTGGATCAATTCACTAGAGTATTCAATGGGCAAATTGCCCAGTTATCCATGGAGGAAATTCAATCGGGAAGCTATGTTGTTCATACCTTAGAAGCCGCACTTTGGTGTTTTTTAACCAGTACATCCTATCCCAAATCTGTGTTAAAAGCGGTTAATTTAGGCTCAGATACCGATACCACGGCGGCGGTTACAGGAGGATTAGCAGGACTATATTACGGTGTCGAACAAATTCCCCAAGAATGGCGTGACCAAATTGCCCGGAAAGACGATATTGTTGACCTCGCCCAGGGTTTAGCTTCAGCTATAGCCTCGGAAAACTCAACAAAGGACAAATGACCAATGACAGGTAAAAGGGTAGAAGGAGGCAAAAGTTATATCGTATTGTAGGGGCGGGTTTAGCCATTTAATTGATGGGTATACCGATAACTTATCAACAAAACCCGCCCTCTTGTCGTTTAGATTTGAGACGAATAACCAATAACCAATGACGAATGACTAATGACGACTTTATGATAAAGATATCAATTCGGGCAATTTTGTATGGAGCGATCGCATCAGCCTGGGGATATCATTGCTCAACGGTATCGTATCCTAGCTATCTTGGGGCAAGGAGGAACGGGGACAACCTACGAGGCGCAAGATCAAAGTAATAATCAACGGGTGGCGATCAAAGAAATGTCCTTGCGCCGGCTCAAAGACTGGAAAGACTTGGATCTGTTTGAACGGGAAGCTCAAGTGCTATCTTACCTCGATCATCCAGCTATCCCCAATTACCTGGACTACTTTGAGGTGGATACCCCCCAAACCCGTTTATTTTATATTGTGCAGGAACTAGCCCCGGGGCGATCGCTGTTTGATTGGGTTCAAAGCGGCTGGCGTACCCAAGAAGATGAAATAAAGGATATCGCCATCCAAATCCTAGAAACCCTAATTTATCTTCACCACATTTCGCCCCCAATTATTCATCGCGATATCAAGCCCCAAAATATTATCCGCCGAGAGGATGGACAGGTGTTTCTTGTCGATTTTGGCTCAGTACGTCATGCTTATTGGAATCGCCGAAACCAGGGTATGACTGTGGTTGGTACTTTTGGTTACATGGCACCGGAACAAGATCGAGGACAAGCCTATCCCGCCTCTGATTTGTATGGTTTAGCTGCTACCTTACTGTTTCTACTCACTCACCGTTCCCCCGCCGATTTACCCCAGAAACGGTTAAAACTTGACTTTCGTTCTCGTGTGAATGTGTCGCCAGAGTTTGCCGACTGGCTGGACAAAATGTTAGAACCCGTGGTGGAGGATCGATTCCTCTCCGCTCGGGCAGCCTTAAACGCTTTGCAAAATCCCAAAACCCTGATCCAGCCTGTAGTAGAACATCGCCGTCGTCCAGCAGGAAGTCAGATTACATTGAGCGCCACAAACGAACAGTTAGAACTTACCATTCCGCCGGCTGGGTTTAGGGGAACGGGTGGGTATTTGAATCCTGTGGCATGGAGTTTGCTCTTAATTCCAACCACATTACTAGCCTTTTTCGCGATCGCTATCCCAAATCACCTTTATCGGATGATCCTGGTGATCCGTCCCTGGCTCTTTGTTGGGGCATACATCAGTCTTATCTTTATACTACATGATCTATCGGTGTTAAATATTCTGTTGCGTGCAGCCAGCCACATTCAACTCACGATTAACCCAAAAAACTTTCAGTTACAGTGGAGGCTACTGGGGTTCAAAAAAACGATTCAGGGACGAACCGCAGATATTAACTGGATCGAAATTATTACCCAGTATACCGAAAAAACCAAGTTAACCAAAACATCCGAACGGTATAAAATACCTGTACGCAAATGCCGACTTTTTACCCAAATGTCCCATCAACGAATTGAATTTGCCCAGTTCATCTCTCAACGGGAACGGGAATGGGTGGTTGAGGAAGTAACCACCTTTATGAAACACCTGCATCAGCGTTATCCTCACCTGAAACCGGAGGATGATTATGAACGGACATAATCCAGGAGATTGTATCGCTGAACGTTATCAGATTATCAATATTCTGGGTAGTGGGGGAACGGGGACAACCTACGCCGCGCAAGACCAAAAAACGGGTCAAAAGGTGGCACTCAAAGCGTTGTCTTTAGTAGGTATGACGGACTGGAAAGTCTTGGAACTCTTTGAACGTGAAGCCAAAGTTCTCTCCCGTTTAAATCATCCGGCAATTCCCAAGTATTTGGATTATTTTCAGGTCGAAACACCCCAGAATCGCTGTTTCTATCTTGTCCAAGAATTAGCTCTTGGAACGTCTCTATCCCTATTAGTCAAACAAGGATGGCAACCGGATGAGGTTAAAGTTCTCAAAATTGCCAGACAAATTTTGGAAATTCTCGACTATCTCCATAATTTGACGCCTCCCATTATTCATCGAGATATTAACCCCCAAAATATTATTCTGGATCAAAAAGGAAATGTATTTTTAGTTGATTTTGGGGCAGTACAAAATGTTTATCGGAACACTCTGACTCAAGGAAGTACAGTTGTCGGAACCTATGGATACATGGCACCCGAACAGTTTCGAGGACAAGGGTATATTACGTCTGACTTGTACGGTTTAGGGGCAACATTATTATTTTTAGTGACTCATAGTTCTCCAGGCAATTTACCTCAACGCCGCCTCAAGATTGATTTTCGCGCTCAGGTACAGTCAGAAGAATTAGCGAACTGGTTAGAGAAAATGCTCGAACCCGTTGCTGAAGATCGATTTGCTTCGGCTCAGGAGGCTTTAATTGCCTTACAGGGTGAAATCGCTGATCAAAATTCATTCATTGAGCCGCCTGTATCAATAAGTAATCGTATCTTCTTGGAAAAACACCGTGACTATATCCTTGTAGATATTCCATTCTTATCATGGTATGTGGTGGTGGGTTCCCTAATAGTATTTATTGGACTAATTTGTGTGTTGCCTTTTATAATCGCCATCCTACCCTTATTAATCGTCATTCGGGACAAGTTTCTCAGTCACATCTACTTAAAAATTGATAAAAAAACTTTTCAGTTGCAGTGGCAAATACTGGGATTAAGATATTGGCGCAAGGGACGAACGGCAGATATTGACAGACTGGAGATAGACATTCGCTACAATTCAAACGGTCAACCCATTCGGTCTTGTGCTATTGTCGAAGGGGTTCGCACTCATCGTTTCGGTAAATATCTTAAGTTAAGCGAGAAGGATTGGCTAGTGCAAGAGTTGAATGGTTTTTTGGAACAGTTGCGTTCTTGAATATCGTCATTGTTCATTCGTCATTTGCTTCCCCAGATCGCCATAGCGGTTAGGACACATCATTTTGTTCCAGACGTTGCATGGAACGTCTGGAACAACAGTTCTGAAAGTCATAATCGATGTGTCTACTGCTATAAATCTGTCATCAATCTTGCTTTTCTGAGCAAGAATTGAATAACCGTTTCTTGCCGAGAAATAATATCAGCCGTTCCCTCCATTCCTAATTGAATGGGACAATGGTTATTGCCTTGACGTAAAGACAGGGTGGCTGGCTTAATCGTGACTTCAAAAAAGGCTTTATTCCGGGTTGGGTTAGAAGCAATTGCCGCTTCATTTCCGGGTGGGGTGATAGCATCGGGAGAAATTGTGCTGACGACGCCGTTGAGAGTACCATAATCGGGATAAGGACAAGCTGAGATGCGTAACTGTGCTTTCTGATTTGTCTTGACTTTGCCGATGTCTTGAGCGGCGACTAACGCCTTGACAACTAGGGTGGTGTTACTGGGAGCAAGTTGGGCAATTTCTTCTCCAGGGCGTACAGTTTGACTGGAGTTGCGTAAGTTGAGATTAAATAGAATACCGTCGGTTGGTGCTTTAATTAGGGTTTGGCTGAGGTCAATTTCGGCTTGTTTGAGGGAGTGGGTATCCCGTTCAAGTTGTTTTTGCATGTCGATTCGCTGCTGGATGAGAGCGTCTCGTTCTCGGGTTAAAGTGGCGAGAGTGGCGTCACCGATCGCTTTTTCTTGGGGAATACGCTGTTGCGCGATCGCAACGTCTGCTTGAGTGGGATTTAGGGTGGCTAATGCCCGTTTTAGTCTCGCTTTCGCCGCCGCAACGGTTTGGTATTGTTGTTCAATGGTTCGTTTTTGCACGTCAACAGCCGCTTGTTGGGCTTTAACGGCTTGCTGTTGTTGAGTGACGGCGAGTTTGGCTTCCTCTAATTGGTTCTGAGAAAGGGCACCCAATGAGGCGATGGGTTGATATCGCTTAAACTTTGCCTGGGCAGCATTTAATGCCGCTATTGTTGAGTTTAGATCAGCTTGGGCTGATTGTAACTGGGATCGGGCTTTTTGCAATTCTTCCTGAGATAATCTGACATTTGCCTCGGCTTCTGCAACATCGGCGGTGGTGGTAATTTGTTGATCCCGATAATCCCGACGGCGGCGAGTTAATTCAGCTTCAGCCGAGGTAACAGCGAGGTTAATGCGGTCAGTTTCTGCTAAGATTTGGCTATCGATGGCACGAATTTGGGCATTGATTTGAGTTAGTTGTAACTGGGCTTGTTGGATACTGCTTTGTACATTCCTTTTTTGGGTTTGTAGGCGGGAGTCGTCGATAGTTGCAATTACATCTCCTTGGTTCACCTGTTGGTTTTCCTTGACAAAAATGCCCGTTACTTGACCTTCTGTCGTCGCTTGCACCAGACGCAATTCACCAGCCGGACGGACATTGGCAGTAGCTTTTACCGTAACATTATACTTGAACACAGAAGCGAGTGCGATCGCAACTCCCATAGAACCGACAATAAACAGTCCCCCCAGCGTACTCCAGCGACTAATTGGGGGTAGAAACTCATTGTCTTGAATGGGGGGCAAAAAATCCTGTTGAGAGGTACTAACCATAGGAATAATAAATGATAAACTCGATTAGAACCGTTCGTAGTAGGCACTTTAGTGCCATCAGCGCTCAAGCGCTGACTACAAAGTTGTTCGTAGTAGGCACTTTAGTGCAAACTGACTACAAACTCTTAGCTGGAAACAAAAATCGCTAAAACTTTGGGCTTAAATTTACACAGATATTCATGAACAGTCATCTACGGAATTAAAAAGTCCAAATGCTCTCCCGATTGATGGCGTAACTCTTCAACCGAACCTTGCTGTTTTAATTTCCCTTGTTCAAGCAAAACAATCCAATCCGCACGCTGAATCACGCGGGGACGGTGGCTAATCATAATCGTTGTTTTGCCGTTTCTGTGGTGCAGTAATCGCTCTAACACGTCCGTTTCACTCACGGGGTCGAGGGCGCCTGTAGATTCATCTAAAATCAGCACGGCTGGGTCATTCACAATAGCTCTGGCAATGGCTAATCGTTGTCGTTGTCCGCCGGAAATATTCGCGCCAAATTCGCCTAAAACCGTTTGATATTTATCAGGGAGTTTACTGAGAAATTCATCAGCGCCAGTAATTTGGCAAGCGGTAACAATCTCCTCAAACGTGACATGAGGAGTGCCTAAGCGGAAATTTTCGATAATTGAGCGACTCCAAAAATGAGCATCTTGGGGAACCAGAACCACCTGTTGTCTCAGACAGTCTAAGGATAAGTCTTGCAGGTTATAAAGACCAAAGCGAATATTACCGGAATTCGCTGGGTATAAGCCAGCCATGATTTTGGCTAGGGTACTTTTACCACAGCCAGATTTACCAATTAATGCGATAACTTTGCCTCCAGGAATGGTTAGGGTAAAATCTTGCAGGAGGTCAACTCTGCCAGCATGGTGAAAGTTGAGATTGGTGCAACTAATATCAGCATGACTGGGAATTTTGGCAAAGGGCTTTTTCGTATCATCTGGGCTTTCCGGTGTCGCGTCGATAACTTCCGTAAGGCGCTGGGTTGCTGTTTTAGCACGGGTGAATTCATCAACAAAGCCAACTAGGGTACTGATAAAGGCAGTAAAATTGCCATTCATGCTATTAAAGGCTAACAATTGCCCAATGGTTAATTGCTGTCCAATCACCAGCGTGCTGCCAAACCAAAGTAAAGCGATACTACCAATGTTAGAAACGAAGTTAGAAAAAACATGATTAATAATGCCAATCTGAACCGTGCGGAACGTAACATTCGCAAGGCGTCCGTAGCGGCTTTGGAATTCTTCACCAAATTGAGGCGCGGCGGTGGTGGTTTTCAGAGTCATTGCGCCTTTGAATGTTTCCACTAAAACCCCTTGGTTTTCGGCGGATAAGACTAAGACATTACGAATTTTTTGCTGGAGGCTGGGTAAGAAAATAAGAGTTGATAGGGTCATCAATAGGGCAATTACACCAGCAATGGCAGTGAGTGTACCGCTATAGATGAGCATGAATGCCAAAGAAATAAAGGCGATAAAAAATTGGCTAGGAAGACTGACAACGACTTGAGAAATAAGTTGGTTAATTTCCTGAATATCTTCCAAGCGGCTAACCACTTCGCCACTGCGACGGGATTCGTAATATTGCAGGGGTAAGCGGAGGATTTGGCGTCCAAATTCCAGGATGAGTCCCAGTTCTAGACGTTGAGCAAAGTGGGCGATTAAATTCGATTGTATCAGTTGGAGGCTGCTGCTAATTAAGTGCATAATACAGACAGCAATAGCCACACGGGTTAGCAGTTGGGTATCACCTCGAATCAGTACATCATCAGTGAGAATTTGTAGCAGGAAAGGAGAAGCGAGGGAGAGTAAACCGAGAACACAGTTGATCAGCAGTGTTTGGGAAAGAAGGGTGCGATAGTACCAAACCCGTTTGAGAAAGCGACCAAATCCGCCAATTTTGTCTTTTTCATCAGGTTGTTCAAAAAAGCGAACGGGGTCAGGTTCAAGCAGGAGCATTACGCCATCTGTCCAGGCTTCTAAAAGCCATTTTTTGGAGAGATATCGAATACCTGCACCTGGGTCAGCTACAACATATTTATTGCCCTGTTTGCCATATAAAACAACCCAGTGATAGCCTTTCCAGTGAATAATGGCGGGGAGAGGGACTTCCTTTATTCTGTCGCAAATTTCAGGAGGTGCTTTGACTGAACGCGCCTGAAATCCGAGTGTTTCTGCACCTCGTTTTAAGCCTAATAAGGTTGTGCCTTGTTGCCGAGTTCCGACAAGTTCGCGAATGCGGTTAATCGTAAAAATGCGTCCGTAATGTTTGGCGATGGAGGCAATACAAGCCGCGCCACAATCTTCTTCACTGTGTTGGAGAACATGGGGGTATTTCATTTTCAGTGCTTATCAAACTTCACGATTGTGGTGAATTACATTGCCCTACTAGGGATGGGAATTTAGGATGTTTGCTTCCCAATCCCTAGTATCTAATCGCCAACCGAGTTCAGGAGTTGCGTCTTTAAGGTGAAATGTGATTAGATTGCGATCGCATAGTCTGTACTTTTCTGTACTGCTCTATTCAGCTTGGGAGGCTCCAGTACCAGCACTGAGGGTACGCGATCTGGTGCTGCCAAACGCAATAAGCCATAGCCAATACCGGCTAAACCCGTCATTAGTCCGGGTGTCTCCACTCCCAAAGGCACTCCACAGAGCCAGCCATATTTATCGATACTTTCGAGGATAATGGCGGCAAAGCGATCAACTTGAGTTTTCCACTGTGGATCATCAAAAGTTTGACTGGCTTGTAACAGCAATTCCAGATTGCCTAAGTCGCCATGACATAGAGAGTGATTGCTACCAAATCCATGCTCCAGAGTGGTTTTTAGGGCTGTATCAATCTCAGTACGAATTTTGGCATCATCAAGATGTGGAAGCGATCGCAATCTCCCTAACCCAATTCCCGGCGCACCGTGACACCATGCAGTCATACAACTCGGTTGATTGTCGTCTTTATCTGCCAGAATTGAACTGGAAAAATCGCGCAAGTCGGGCCAATTTCCTACTTCAGGACGGAAGAGACTTCGCTCGTACTCAATAGCAGCTAGAGCTGTTGTACGAAAGCGTGAATCACCTGTTAGAGCAGACAATTCCAGCAGTGCTGATGCTATCCCTGCTGCACCATGAGAGAAGCCAGCCAACGGTAGTTTTCTACCCCAAACACTTACCCAACCAACACCCTTTTCCATTGTTTTTGCCTGAGAAATAATCTGCTCTCCGCACTGAATTGCTGCACCGAGTATGCGTTGAGAAGGTCGGCAACGGTACAAGCCAATCAGACTGTTAAGACATCCGGCAGCACCACCAACAATGTCTAAATGTTCATCTTTGGTAATCAAATTAGGGAGTAATTCAACCAGCGTTTCAGCTTCAGCTAATAAGGCTGGTTCATTCCATAAAATTCCTAGATGAGTTAGGGTATAAATTACTCCGCCCCAACCCTCAAAGCCACCAATTGCCTGAATGAAGGATTTGCTACTCTCTAGCTGACGTTGCATTGTCGTCAATGCCGATTTTGCCAGTACAGTGTAGCGGTTTTCATCACTCACAGCCCCAAGATAGGCAAGGAAAAGGACAACTCCTGGTAGACCATCATAGAGACCTATTCCCAAGGGAGTGAGAGTCCAATGCTTTTCTTTAATGACAGTTAAGCCGATCCAAGAAGTATCTTTTTCGCCATGTAACGCTAGTGTTTCTAGACGATTACCCACGACTTGTGCTGCTGCCAACACTTGCTCGCGACTGGCATGGTTTTGTGGTTCTGTCACACGGTAACTGGAGAATTGCAATTCATCCCCTGCCATTGCCAATGTAGTGAGAGAGGCATGGATAAACCAAAGTTGTTGTGTGAGATCAGTATTACTGAGTTGTTTCAAGCGACGTTGCACCAGACTCATACCTGATTCCCCATAAAAATCGGCAATTTTCTGATTAGAACTACTCCAAATAGCACGAGAATTAGGGCGAGTTGTGAACATGGGAATATCACCTTGCCACAAGTCATCACGTTCAGCAGCAATCACCTTTGCCAGATAGGGTTGCTGTTCGATGTCCAACCAAAGGTGGTCAAAAAAGCGATCGCGCTCTAAGGCATCGCGTAACAAGTCTGGGTGATAGCTTTCATGCAGCAACAGAGCATAGGTGTAGGTGGGGCGCATGATAAAGCGTACTTCATCCTCAGCAAAGGCAGCTAAAGGGCTATTTTCAGATAGCAATTCCTCTCGATATCGCAGTAGTAACTGATAGACATTGGTAAAGCCAGTGATGATTGTTTCAGCGTACTCCAATATATTCACTTCCGCATCATTCAAAGTCGGTCGATTATTACTTCCTGATATGGGCATCCGCTCG
This sequence comes from Coleofasciculus sp. G2-EDA-02, assembly GCF_040226375.1. NCBI lineage: Bacteria > Bacillati > Cyanobacteriota > Cyanophyceae > Coleofasciculales > Coleofasciculaceae > Coleofasciculus > Coleofasciculus sp. G2-EDA-02. Next base: position 64,487 of record NZ_JAVKEW010000209.1, read on the forward strand.
CGAATCACCCGCATTTCATCTGTGCCAATTGCTTCTAAATAGGGGACGGTATGGAGTGTCATTTGACCCGATTCCCCCCCTAATCCGCTCATCTCAATTCCCTCAGATTCATCATTTACCCAGAGGCGTTGGGGGAGTAAGCCAACACGTAAAACGGAATAACCAATTGTTGTGAATGCAAGCTTATCTGAGTTGTTTATCTCAATGTCTGAAATTTGGGGATGGAATAGTGATTCCAAGTCAACTAAAACAGGATGTTCCCCAGATGCAATTAAGTTTTCCATGTGAAAGTCAGTGGCTTCAATAGCATACAGCAGTGCCAAGTAACCCCCCTGACGTTCATAAAAACGCTGAATTTCTTCTGGATTAGTACAACCTTGAGGAGTAATAAATTCCACCCAGCCATAAGTCCCCTGATTCAGGATTTTTAGGGTGCGGAATGGTGGATGATTGCCTCGCTGATTAAGCCATTCTAGGAGTTGCTGAAAATGCACATCAACAGCTAGAGACTTTGGCTTATAGACTACCTGGAAGCCAGAGCTAAACTTTGCAATTAGAACAGCACGTCCGCCTCGATGGGTGTCGCCAACGCCGCCATCTATTTGCACCAGTACACCTGTCTCTGCTTCTGGACTGAATGTGGTACAGATATCTAACCAATCAGTACAGAGGTGTTGAAGAAATTCCAGACTAAAGTTTATCCAGCGATTAATGCTGATTACGAGTTGACGGGCTAAGACTGGATACTCTTGGAGGAGAGGAAGCACAATTTCAGGCTGGCGTAGGCGTTGTAAGAAACTTTTAAATCGCTCCTCTGGTGTGTCACCTTGTAATAGTCCTTGCAGACGCGCTACGTTGAGTTCTAACACCATTGTACGGCTCAAAATCCTGAGTAATTGCCCTGGGAGATTGGCAAATAGCAAGGCTTCAACGGTGCTGGGGTCAAAGGGTAAACTAGGATGTGTCTCGATTAAGGTTTGGACTCCTTGGTGGAGTTGAGCTAGTCCTTGGTTGATCAGGGGTGCAATTGCATCTAAAAAGCCAGCTACTTCTTCACCTTGCAATTCTTCTGGGAGTGGGATCGAACTGGAATCAGAATCAACAAACGCCTGACAAATTTCTATTAACCAGTCTGTAGAAGTGGGTAAACGGTTTTGAATAACCTCAATTGGTTCACCTAATAGGTAGAGAAATTCCTCTTCGGTTATGTCATCTATTCCTAGACGTTGAGCAAAGTTAGAGTCAGTTGTGAAGGGTGACTGCGATTTCCATTGCTGTATTCTTCGTTGGGCTAGCTCAACATTCACATCAACATTTCGCACCTGTTTTCGGACTAATGGTAGTGAGGTAGCCCGTTCTTTTAACGTAATTCCGCGATACCAGTCAGCCGTTTTAAAGTATGCTTTATTCACAGTAATATAATCCTGCTCAAGAAAAACTTGTTTATATCGCACGAATATCAGAGTTGGTTTTAGGGGCAAAAATGGTGACGGACTGTTTGATAAAATATTGCCGTCCGTCACAATTTACGTCAAGGATAACTATTATCCTTAATCGCTATTGATTGCTGAATCAATAGCCTGTATGATCAGATACTTAGGTTACAAGGCATTGCAAAAGTTACGACCACCTGGTCCGACTGTACTGCAAGTTAAACCCTGTGTTCTGAGACAAACACCGAACACCGGATTGCCAGTGTTGCCACCGCCAAGGCACGTAACACCAACTGTTTTGATGCAAATACCTAAAACTGGATTACTGGTATTGCCTCCTTTTTTACCGCAGCCGAAGATGCTGAGGAAGCCGCCCCCCCCAATATTCTGCATAGCTTCATCCGACAGTTCAACCATCCCTGCTGGGTTTTCAGGCAACTGCGCCCGTTGCTCCTCACTCAAGCTATTTCGATACTCTTCATCCTTCCAAGCACGAATGATGTCGAGGTTTGACATTGGTTTTCTCCTTAAGTTAAGTAGACTCAAAACAACTGAAACAGAGTGAATGCCAGGTATGGCATTACCGAGCTAGAAAATCATCACAGAACGCTCTGAAAAAACATCGCAACTCTCAATCATTTATTGGCTCAATCGCGAGTCATTTGACTCATGAATTCAGAATAGTTGGGGGAATTTCCCTCAAGCTAATCGCCTAGGCTTGACGCTAAAAGTTTTCTACAGTGGGAGATAAACAGTTAGGGGAAGTCGCTAAATTAGGGGATTCCCCCAACTTTATTGCCGAATTTGACTTGTTGATGGTGAGATTGCTCTAAAGAACGCAAATTCTACCAATTTCCTAAAAAAATTATTCATGAAGCGAAATTTGTCAACCCTCTACTGAGTGAATTGTTGCGGACAAAGTAACAGCGAAACAGTATTAGAACCCCAACAGTAATACTGCACACGGTCACAATCTGACCTGATGTCAGGGTTCGCGTAGTCCTGAGCGAAGCGAAGGAACAGGAGCGTTAGCGAAGCTTGGCGCGATAGCGCACAGCATCTCTCTAGATTCTTCACTCCGCTGTCGCTCCGTTCAGAATGACAGATTCAGGACTTACGCACAAACGCCACATATAGTAGGGGCACGGCATTGCCGTGCCCCTACAGGTAGCGCCTGTGCCGTCAAGAAAGCGTAAGTCCTAAGATTATGACTATGCTCTGTTCTCCAATGACAGATTAGGGAGGCACGAAGCGTGCCTACTACGAACGGGGAGAACTACCCTCAACTCTGCTACCTGTGCTGGTAGCGAGAAGTTCCCTACAATGGGGGATAAATCGTTAGGGGATGTTACCCAACTTAGGGGAACCCCCCCAACGTTTTTACCGGGTGGGACTTGTCGATGGCTAGACCGAACTATGGACCTCAAGCGAAAAAACGGGCAAAACGCCTGTTAGAAGCGTTGCTGGCTTACGCCAATGACGAGTGGGAGAATACAGAACATCTACAGATAAAAGTCAACTGGCAAAGTGAGAACCAGTTGGTTGTCAGGACAAAAGTACGATTTCTCCAGGAACTAACCGCCTTAGATCCCTATGAAGGCAAATTAAATAGCGAACAAATTAAAGAAGCATTGAAACGGCTGGCAGATTTTGTCGAGATTCTGGAAGATAATCGTCCGGGAAAGAAAGGGTTACATGATTGGCACTTTACCCTGAAACTCTGGCACAAGCGGTACGATAAAGATGCGATTATGCAGCGGTTTAATCTAGAGTGGGAACGTCGCCGCCCGGAAAAGTCAAAACAAGTCGCCCCGACTGCATCACCACCGCCTTCTGTAACTACAGGGGTACAATCACGGAAGACGAAGCGTGATGTAGAGACGTGCCATGGCACGTCTCATGGCACGTCTGGGAAGATTTATCGGTCATCTCCACCGTTAGGAAATGGGTTAGAACTACCGAATGATCCAGTGAAACTCAATTCTCAGTTTTATATAGAACGCCCTCCCATTGAGGAGCGTTGTTATCAGACAATTTGTCAACCTGGGGCGCTGATTCGGATTAAAGCACCTCGGCAAATGGGTAAAACGTCGCTGCTAGACCGGATTCTGGACTATGCAGAACAGCAAGGTTATGCCACGGTGCGGTTAAATTTGCTACAAGCTGAGGCAGAAGTCTTTAGCAGTCTGAATCGCTTTTTGCGCTGGTTGTGTGTTTGTATCGCTTCTAAACTTAAACTTGATGCTCAACTGGATAAGTATTGGGATCAAGATCGGGGCAGTATTGTTAATTGTACAACCTACATCCAAGATCATTTATTAGAACAACTGGATTCTCCTTTAGTCTTGGCATTAGATGAAGCAGATCGGGTGTTTCAGTCCCCAGATATTGCACAAGGATTCTTTCCTATGTTACGCAGTTGGCATGAGGAAGCCAAGACTGTGGATATTTGGGAAGAATTGCGATTAGTCGTGGCGCATTCAACGGAAGATTATGGACCCTTGGATATTAATCAATCCCCCTTTAATGTGGGATTACCGATAGAATTGCCAGAGTTTACCTCGCAACAAGTCGCCGATTTAGCTCAACGCTATCAACTGGATTGGGATGAGACGCAAGTTCTACAGTTCATGGCGATGGTAGGGGGACATCCCTATTTAGTGCGATTGGGACTGTATCACTTAGCGCGTCAGGATGTAACGCTATCCCAATTATTACACGATGCGCCAACAGAAGCAGGAATCTATGAGGCACATTTGCGCCGACATTGGGGAATGCTCAGAGAAAATGCAGAATTAGCCGCCGCCCTAAAACAGGTAGTTAGTGCCACCGAACCCGTGCAAATCGAAACCATGCAGGCGTATCAATTATACAGTATAGGGCTGATTCAGCGAAAGCGCGATCGCGTCATTCCTCGTTGTCAGTTATATCGGCAATATTTTCAGCGAATTATGAATTATGAATTCTAGCGACCCAAATTGTAGAGACGTTGCATGCAACGTCTCTACAGGGTTTTTGTTACTGGGATTACACTAATCTAAAATGACTCTATGTCAGATAGCAATTATTACAAAGTAGGAGGAAGTTTAGAGTATCAGCATCCGACTTATGTGGTGCGAAACGCTGATGCTCAATTGTATCAAGGATTAATTAACGGAGAATTCTGCTACGTCCTCAACTCTCGACAGATGGGTAAATCCAGCTTACGGGTGCAGATGACGAAAAAGCTAAAAGCTCAAGGGGTAAAATGTGCCACGATTGATATGACTCGCATTGGTAGTCATGTTACACCAGAAGAATGGTATGGGGGATTGGTGTCTGAATTATTGCGTGGGTTTCGACTTTCCAGGAAGATTAACTTTAGCAACTGGTGGCGCGATCGCGAGGTTTTATCTCCGGTACAACGCTTGAGTGAATTTATCGATGATGTGCTGTTAATTGAGTTATCTGATCACATCGTCATTTTTATCGATGAAATCGATAGTATCATAAAAATTCCCTTTCGAGATGACTTTTTTGCCTTGCTCCGGGCTTGCTATAATCAGCGAGTGGATAACCCAGATTATCAACGTCTCACCTTTTGCCTGTTGGGCGTCGCTACGCCATCAGATTTGATCGCCTCCAGAACTCTGAGTACCCCGTTTAATATTGGCACAGCGATAGAATTAACCGGGTTTAACTTGGATGAAGTGAGTCCATTGGTGCAAGGATTAGAGACAATTGTCAGCCATCCCAGACAGGTAATCGCTGAGGTATTGGAGTGGACAGGGGGTCAGCCGTTTCTGACCCAAAAGCTGTGTAAATTAATTGTCCAAGAGTCAGAATTGGATACTCTCAAATCATCGAACGGGATTGAGGCGTTAGTACGGGAAAATATCATCGAAAACTGGGAAGCCGGTGATGAACCGGAGCATTTAAGAACAATCCGCGATCGCATCAAGTGGAGTCCGCGCCAGAAACCCTTGCTGCTCCTCTATCAACCCTTGCTGCTCCTCTATCAACAGATTTTACACCAAGGAGAAGTGAAAGCCAAGGACACCCCAGAACAGATGGAATTACGGCTGTCTGGGTTAGTGGTGAAGCAGCAGGGAAAGTTAAGAGTCGCTAACCGGATTTATCAGGCAGTTTTTAACCAAACGTGGCTGGATGAACTCTTGGCGGAAGCAGATGTATTGTCAGAGGTAGCTAATTCTGAGCGTAAAACTGACTCCACTGGTGACTTATCTGCTGCAACTACAACTTCTAAAACACCTTTGGTGAAAATAATTACAAATAAACCAGGAGAAGGGTTTATATCAGATTTTTTAGTAGATGATAAATTGATCAGAATCTACCAAGGAGATATCACGAATCTTGCCGCCGATGTTATCGTCAGTTCGGATGATACCTATCTCAGTATGAGAGGTGGAGTCTCTCGCCGCATTAGACGGATGGGTGGCAATAAAATTTACAGTGAGGGTCTAAATTTTAGAATGTCAAATGCTTTATCTATCGGTGATGTTGCGGTTACATCTGCGGGAAATCTCCAGGCAAAAAAAATATTTCACGGTGCAGTCATTGATTGGCAGCTTGAATTATTTCCGTCGAAAAAGATAATTCAGAAGGTTGTACATGATTGCCTGAGGAAAGCCAATGACTATGGATATAAAACAATTGTCTTTCCTTTACTGGGGACAGGAGCCGGATGCCTGGACAAACAAATCGCTTGGGAAATGATGCTTAAACAAATTATTATGGATTTATCGACAATTCACCAAACAATCCTAGAAGTATGTATTACTCTCTATGATAGAGAAACGGCGGTGGAGTTAAATCCTGAATACTTCCTAGATGAAGTGCAAAATAAATGGTTGATCAAGGTGATTAAACACTACCCTATATTTTTAAGTTAAATTTTAAATTCATAGACGATAAAAAATTATAGTATGGTAAATAGAGACTATTACAAAGTCGGCGGAAGTTTAGAGTATCAGCACCCGACTTATGTGGTACGAAACGCTGATGCTCAATTGTATCAGGGATTAATCAACGGAGAATTTTGCTATGTTCTCAACTCCCGACAGATGGGTAAATCCAGCTTGCGGGTACAGATTATGACTGGCTCAAGGATTATTTAGTGACTCATCCTGAAGCCCTCAAAACTCTTAACAGCCAATCACTATGGACATAAAACGATTGTACTGTCTTTATTCGGTAAAGGAGCAGGATGCCTACACAAACAAATCCCTTGGAAAACTAGGCTTCAACCAATTATTATGGATTTATCGAGGATTCACCCAAGAATACTCGAAGTTTGCTCCCCCTACTTCCAGACGTAACAGGCTACGTTTTTACAGGATTCCCCTGCATCCTACCCCCACCACAATACTTATTCAGTAAAGCATGTATGAATATAAAGTTGGTGGTAGTCTCCCGGCTGATGCTCCCACCTATGTTTGGCGACAAGCCGATCGCGCTCTCTATACAGCCTTAAAAGCTGGACTCTTTTGTTATGTCCTGAACTCTCGACAGATGGGGAAGTCTAGCTTGCGAGTGCAAACCATGACGCGACTCCAGTCGGAAGGAATTGCCTGTGCTGCAATTGATTTGACCGAAATTATTAGTCCCGATATTACGCCAAGTGAATTTTATGGCAGTATCACCTATACCCTAGCGGATAGTTTTCATCTCCTGGATAAAATTGGCGACTTTGATAGCTGGTGGTGCAACTATGGAAGCTTATCCAGTACCCAGGGATTGGTGCGATTTATTAAAGATGTTCTCCTCAAAAATGAATCGCTTTTGGGAAAAAAATTAATCATCTTTGTCGATGAAGTCGATAGTGTTCTCCGTTTGCCATTTTCTGTGAATGACTTTTTTGGTTTAATTCGCGCTTGTCATAATAATCGCGCCGATCAACCGGAATATAATCGCCTCACCTTTGCGATTTTAGGCGTGGCGTCGCCGACAGATTTAATTCGTTCCCAAGCCTATAGTCTTCCATTCAATTGTGGAGAAGCGATTGAACTGACGGGTTTTCGCTTAGACGAAGCCGAACCTATTACCCAAGGATTAACCGTCAAATCTGCCAACTCCCAGGAACTGATGAAAGCGGTACTCAGTTGGACACAGGGACAACCCTTTTTAACCCAGAAACTCTGCAAGCTAATTGTCGAAGCCGAGGATGCACCGCCTTTAGGACAAGAATCTAACTGGGTTGAGCAACTCGTGCGATCGCGCATTCTGGAAAACTGGGAAAGCCACGATGAACCGGAGCATTTACGCACCATTCGCGATCGCTTGCTCAGAAATGAACAACGCACTCGTCCACTTTTAAAGCTTTACCAAAAAATCTTATCCTCGTCTCATTCATCCCCGATCCGAGGAATATCGGAGTTGAGAACGTCCCCCAATCGATGCGAAGAAATTATTGCTGATGAGAGTCCCGAACAAATGGAATTGCGACTGTCAGGATTAGTGGTCAAACAAGGGGGAATTTTAAAAGTTCACAATCGCATTTATCGGTCAGTTTTTAACCCCAGTTGGTTAAAAAAACACCTGGCTGCTTTAGAACCAGAACCTCAGTATGCCAAATTTCAGAAAACCCTGGCTGAACTGGAGCGAAAACTATTAGTCTCTCAACTAGCTTGTGTAGCCGATGGTAGAGATTCGGCGCAGGCGCTTTATGAAGTGTTGCGAGACGTGACCTTACAAATCGGCGATTTACTCAGCGCCGATCGATCGACTATCTTTTTACTCAATGAAGATAAAACCGAACTTTGGTCAGTCGTGGCTGAGAATGAAGGAAGTGAATTTCTAGATATTCAGGTACGATTAGGGGAAGGAATTGCGGGTCTAGTTGCCAAAACGGGAAAGTTAATTAATATCCGGTCGAATGTTTACCAAGATTCTCGGTCTGATTTGGTTAAAGAATATGACCAAAAGTATAATTATTATACCTATAATGTATTGGCATTACCCATTACAAATGAAAACCACCAAGTCCTTGCCGTTATTCAATTACTCAACAAATTAAAGCGCTCTAAACACTTGGATAATCAGGGAAATTGGTTAATTGATCGCCACGGATTTAGCCAACGTGACCAAAAGCAATTGGCAGAATTTATTCCAGCAATTCGCCGCATTCTAGAAAGCTGTCAATCCTGTTATCGTGCCACAAAGAAACTGCGAGCAACCGCCGCTTTAGCAGAAGCCACTCGTTCTCTCGATAAGAGTAGTTTAGATATTCAAGAAATCCTACCACGGGTTATGGACGCGGCAAAGAAACTCATGAATGCTGATCGCAGTACCTTATGGCTTTTGGATCGCGATCGCCATGATTTGTGGACAAAAATGCCCCAAGCTGATGGTTCCTTGACCCAAATGCGAGTCCCTGTTGGTGTGGGATTTGTAGGTAAAGTGGCTAAAACGGGTCAACCCCTAAATATTCCCTTTGACCTCTACGATCATCCTGATGCAACAAATTCTCGAAAATTTGACCGCACCACGGGTTATCGCACCTGTAGTTTACTCTGTATGCCTGTATTTAACGCCGATGGTGAATTAATTGGCGTGACGCAGTTAGTTAATAAACGTAAATCGGGGCATTTTCCTGCCTATAAACCGGACGATTGGCCCCAACCGCCTGAACAATTTAAAGCGAGTTTTGATGAGCATGACTGCCAGTCGATGCAAGTGTTTAACGAGCGAGTCGGTGTGATTCTGCACTATGCCCAAACCCATGAAACATTAAAACAGCTTGCCCAAATTCAACCCAAAGAAGGGGTTCACAATACCCTAGTCATGCTGAGTCAAGCCGTGGGCAACCATAGTGATGAAGTTATGCACAATATGCTAAATTTTGTCGCCAAATCGGTGGCAAAGTCCCTAGATGCTGAACGAAGTACAATTTTTATCTTGAATAGCGATCATCAGGAGTTTTGGTCGTTGATTGTTGATGAAAAAATTGGAAAAATTAGGGAAGTCCAGATTGCTGTTGACGGAAAAGATTTAGACTTTACATTCAAATTGACGCGACATCGAGTGACTCATAAGCATCAAAGCCTCTCGACATTAATTCAAACGGCTACCCCTCAAGTTGAGGACTATCCTATTCATAGTCATTTAGTCTATCCCATCGTCAATTCGCAGCAGAATGTAGTGGCAATTATGGAATTGTACAATAAGCTTAAACCCACTAGCGATCGCGGCGCACCGTTATCTGAACGCATTGACCCTAAAGGGTTTAGGAAAGCCGATGAAAAGCAACTCGCTCAATCTGTCCCTTCTATTCTCCCCATTCTGGAAGGGGTACAATCTTTTTATCGAGAAATGCGGATCATTCAGGGGCGACAAGCCATCGATGCGTTATGGCTAGCCATTAGTTCGATTAGTCAAGGGAATTGGACATCCCAGGAAATTCTGCAAAAAGTAATGGATGCGGCGCAAAACTTGACCAATGCTGATCGCAGTATCCTTTGGCTAGTTGATCGCCAACGTGGTGATTTATGGACTGAACTTCCTGGTGTTGGGAAAATTCGCTGTCAAATTGGTACGGGTTTTGCCGGTCAAGTGGCAGCATCAGGTAAACTGATGATGATTTCCTATGACTTGTATGACCATGTTGGCGCATTACACGCCAAACAAATGGATTTAGAAACTGGATATCGCACCTATAGTTTGCTCTGTATGCCGGTTTTAAGCCGTGATGGGGAGTTATTGGGAGTGACGCAGTTACTCAACAAGCGCAAACCGGGGACTTTTTCTGAGGATAACTCCGCTGATTATCCTGAGGTTCCTGATTATTTTAAGACAAGTTTTAATGAACGCGATCGAAGGTATATTGAGATATTTAATAATCAAGTCGCCGTGATTGTTCAAAGCAATCAACAGCAGGATGTATTAAAAAGTGAAATTTTGGGTAGACTGTCTAGAGCGTCGCTTTAGTAACCAAAATCAAGGGTTAAATCCTCTGTACTCCCTTTAGTAGACACTGTAGGGGCGGGTTTAGGGACAATTGTAGGGGCGGGTTCAGGGACAATTGTAGGGGCGGGTTTAGGGAATCTGTAGGGGCGGGTTTAGGGAATCTGTAGGGGCGGGTTTAGGGAATCTGTAGGGGCGGGTTTAGGGACTAAATTCAGATATTCACAGATAACGGAACAACAAAACCCGCCCTCCCCACTATTTACAGAGTAACCAACGTACTTACTTTAGTAATCATTATGAAATTACTCCGAATAGTTTTGGGAATCCTTCTTCCACCGGTGGGAGTTTTTCTGACCACAGGAATTAGTTCAGCCTTTTTTATTAACATTTTGTTGACCCTGTTAGCTTGGCTTCCGGGTTCCATTCATGCGGTTTGGGTCATTGTAAAACATGAAGAAAGATACGTCTAATACCGTTACCTTGTAGAGACGTGCCACGGCACGTCTGCATGGCATCTCTATTTTATTTTTATTGACCTTTTTTTTGAACTAATAGTTTAGCTTGGCTTGTTTGAATGGTAGTCTTTCGCCCCCTCTATTAGCCAATCAGATAATAACCTCAAACATTAGTCTTCCTGCGTCGGCATAAAAATCGTTAAACCTCCAGGAATACATTCCACCTGAATTGGAGTTTCGCCAATAATTTCTCCATCCAGGGCAATTTTTTGGGGAGGTTTCGCGGTCACTTTAACGTAGCGAGTTCTGATATACTTAATAGCCTCATGTTTGGCACTTTCCCCAAAAATAGCCGATAGCAAGAGTTCATAAGAGGCGCTAATTGCATTGACTTGATTTTTGGGAGTGACGACGGTTAAATCAAGAAGTCCATCGTCATAAACAATACCAGCCGGTCCTTGAGCTAAAATTGATGTCGGCGGTGCTGCATTGGCTACCGTTACTGCTCCTGCTGTAATGGTAACGGTATTCTCGTCTGTCTCAATCTTTGCCTCAAAAGGTTCCAACTCACCGAGCTTTTGTAGTCCTGATAAGACATAAGCTAGCATACCAAAATTATTTTTTAGCTCTCGATCTGCATCTTCAACTGTTTTGGCTTCAAAACCAATTCCGGCTAGCAGTACCATCGGCTTACCATTACATCGGGCTACATCAATTTTCTGGGTTTTCCCCTCTAAAATAATTTTACAAGCTGCTTTAATCGTGTCAGGAATTCCCAACGCTGCAGCAATGGCGTTAGCCGTCCCTCGGGGAATAATACCTAAGGGGATACCTGTTTCTACCAGTACGCCAGCTGCAGCTGAGAGAGTCCCGTCACCTCCAGAAGCGATGATCATCTGAACACCTTGCTCAACGGCAGTTTTCGTCAGTTGCTCCGCATCCTTTTCGGGCGTGGTGAATTGAACATCGAGTTCAATTTCTGGCTCCAAAACATTAACGATTTTATTTAAATCTTCGTCGGGGTCTGTTTGACCAGCAACAGGATTGAAAATTAGGCACGCGGAACGAGTCATAGTGAGTAATTACTGCCTAAAAAAAATTTATGCATGCTTTTGAGCTTTACTTTGCTTTAATGAACAATATAGCTCAATTGGTTGATTGAGAGAGGTGTTAAGTATATATTTTATTAGCTCTTCATTAACAATGCCATCTATAAAAATACGTATTCCTCAAGAAATACTTCTCAAGCTAGAGGTATAAGTCTAGCTGATTCGATATGCTTGAGGATGTAGAACTTGATAAATATATCACTATGAGTACGGAAGATCGGATGAAAGCCACAGCCAAAAATATTGAAGGGAAAGCCCAGGAAGCCATGGGAGAGATTACGGGCGATCCTGAAGATAAAGCTGAAGGTAAAGCGAAACAAGCAGAAGCTCAAGTGCGACATTCGGTAGAGAATCTCAAAGAGGAAATCAAGAAAAAAATTGACTAATTTGTTTGCGTAAATTTACCGACAAAGCAGACGCTACTTGTAGGGGCAATTCATGAATTGACCCTACAACTATAGAGAGGGGAGTTGTGTAAGTTTTGTTACATCCGATGAATTTTCCTGCCAATCATCTTGCCTAAGCCGCCTAGGGGCCAAGACAGCAAAAGCAGTACGGGAACAATCTCCAAACGTCCCATCCACATCAAGACAATCAACGTCAACTTACCTAGCCAAGGCAAATTAGGATGGGTAATTCCACTAGATAAGCCGACACTTCCGAGGGCTGATGCAGCTTCAAAAATAATGTCACTTAAACTATACTGAGGTGTGACGATATGGACTAAAACTACAACACCAATCGCAATTGAACTCACCCAGAGTATTGCCAGAACAGCCGCCGACTCAATCCGACGATTCGCTTCATTTTCTTTAATGACTTCGCCATCTAGTACATAACGCATCATCTGATGGGGTTTTAGGGTAATGCGTTCAAAGCGCCACAGAATCCCTTTAAACAATGATACAATTCGAGTCAATTTTAACCCACCGACTGTAGAACCGGAAGCCCCACCGCAAATCATTCCGAACGTTAATAAGAGTTTGGTTGTGGGACTCCACAATCGTAAGTTTGTCGTACTAAAACCACAGGTTCCCAAGGCTGAAGCCCACTGGAATATACTATCAATCCAAAAAATTTGACCTCTAAACCAATAGTCTTCGAGTACCATCACTACGATACCCAAAGCTAGCAGTATCCACAGCGCCCGATGTTGAGTATCTTGCCACAATGCTGATAGCTTTCGCTGGCGAATCAGTTGATAGTGAATGGGAAAACTAATCGCCCCTGCAATCATGATAGGGATAACAGCTAACTGGATTTGAGGACTATAGGAACCAATACTATTATCAGTGATAGCAAATCCCCCTGTTGAAATCCCCGTCATGCCATGATTCAGCGCATCCCACCACGGCATTCCGACTAAGCGCAACCAGACGACACTCACTACCGTGTATAGGAGATAAATCCACCAAATTTTACGTACTGTCTCTGTCACCGTTAAACCAATTCGCTTCTGGCGTCCTTCAGCATAGTAAAGTTGATAAGCATCAGTACTGGGTTCTAAGACTGAAACCATCAGCACAATCACACCCACGCCGCCAACCCATTCCATAAAGGAACGCCACCACTGGATACTACGCGGTAAGTCACTTGAGCGCAGCGCCATGCTTAGCCCTGTACTGGTAAACCCGGAAAACGCTTCAAATAGGGCATTCCAGGGTTCCTGGAAATTAAGCATAGTCATGGAAGGGAGAGTAACATTAGCTAAATGAGACGCAATTAATATCAATGGGATAGCACCAAAAAAGGGAATTAATCCCCAGCTGAGGGCAACAGCCACCAATGCATGAGGTAGACGTGAGGCTTCTGCATGGCGAAACAGACGATAAAGCCCTTGTGCCGCTGCTAATGACGCTAATGCTGTCCAAAAGAAGGGCAGTATTGCATAATATTCACCCAACAAAATGGCGATAGGTAGAGACACTAATGCCATTACTCCTGGGACATGAAGAAATAGACCTACGTCACGCAGGATTGTTTTAATACGTTGATTCACGATAACCAATAAGTTTTAGTTTTGTGTAGGGGCGGGTTTCACTATTATCGTTTATTGCATCACCCGGCTACGAATTAACCCGCCCCGACCGAGTTTTGAGTTAGTTTTTATTCATCGTCAGAATCTTCCATCATCCCATAGAGAGACTTGGCAATAATCATTTCTGGATTGGTGAGAACCTGTACTCCTAAACGTTCAAAAAGAGACTGATGATTTGAATGATTTACCATGCTAATCAGCGTTTTGATTTCGTACTCTTTGCCCAGAAACATTGCCATTAGATTAGCGGAGTCATCACTCGTGGCGGCGATCAGGGCATCAGCGCGATCTGCACTGGCTTCGTCCAAGAGACTCTCCTTGGCAATATCCCCTTGAAATACATTAATATCGTGGTTTTTGAGAACAGTTCTGGCTCGTTCCACATCTTCTTCAATCAGGGCAACCTCATGACCATCTTTGAGGGCTAAGTCAATTAAGCTAGCCCCCTCCGGTCCTGCGCCTAAGACAATCAAGTACATGATAATCGTTCTATAAAAAAACAACAATAACAGACAACGATTTTTTCACCTAAAAAGGTTTTGGACTTTGAAATACTATTGAGTTTATGCCCGAATCCGCCTATATTCTGCCTGGGCAAACATGTGAATTCCGTAGGCAATTAAACCAATGGCAACAATTCCCAATAACCAAGCTCCATAAGGTTGTCGAGACAGGCTTTCTAACGCCCCATCAAGTCCTCTGACTTCACTAGAATCATACTGAAGACCTGCCTGAATAGCAAAGAAACCAATCATCACAAAGACTACACCCCGCGCCGCTAAACCCAGTCTACCCGCACGAGTTGCCCATGTTTCCTCAGTATTACTCATCTCATGCAACTTCATCTTTTTGCGGAATTTAGCTTTGTAAGCTTTATAGAATTGGTAAAAGCCGTAACCAATAATAATTGCCCCAATTATACCCACTAACCACTGACCAAAGGGTTGGGCAAGCAGGCGGGCTGTCCAAGTTTGCTTTGTAGTTCCACCGCTAGCACTCTGATTCGCATTCACAACGATTTGAATCGCAGTGAAGGCTAAACTTGCATAAATCAAACCACTAATTCCGTAACCAATACGCCTGACAATATCGTCAGCATCATTACTTTTGCCTCTATGATCAGGATCTTGAATTGCTTGAACAAAACGCCACACTACATATCCAATTAAACCCAAGGCGACTACCGCTAACATAAACTTACCAAATGGCTGGGCAGCAATTGTGCTTAAAGCACCTTTGGTATCTGTGGTTTTCCCGCCGTTGCCCAATGCTACTTGTAACGCTAATAAGCCAACAATGGCATATACAATCCCTTTGGTTGTGTACCCAAATCTAGCTAATTTTTCAATCCAACTACTTTCGTTACCTGCATTCTGTGTTTGAGACATAAGTATATTTTGCTCTAAAGTATTCCCTTTGATAATGCAAAAATACTATCTATTTTACTGGCAAAATTATATCTATCGCCGGGATGAAATTTTACTCTTGACTCTATATGCCAAAATAGTGAGGGTGGGTTCCGAGACTGCTCGCTCTTAGCTCTAATTTAATTTTTTCTCCCCTAAGGGCGGGTTTAGTAAAGTTATCGGTTTGTCACCATAAGTTATCTGGAAAACCCGCCCCTACAACTGGGCGGGTTTAGTCAAGTTATCGGTTTGTCACCATAAGTTATCTGGAAAACCCGCCCCTACAACTGGG
>NZ_JAVKEW010000210.1:0-5517 GCF_040226375.1 Coleofasciculus sp. G2-EDA-02
AGACCTAGGAGGGTTAATGTTATTATAACACTAAAAAATAGAGTTTAAATCATGTAATTTGAAAATTTCGTGCCTCAATTTTCCGCTGTCCATCCTCACCCTACTATTGTTGAGGGTGAGGACTTCCGCGATTACGTTAAATTGGTTGAAGAATTGGCTCGAATAGCGCGAAACATTCCAAATCGACAAAGAGATGTGCCAAAGGCTAGCCGCATCAACAGAATTGTCGGGACTTCTCGCAAAGACTTGATGAAACCCGATAGACCAAACTGCACCAGTCCCTTGGGTCGAGCCACTCCCTGCCAGATAGAATCAAGCCAAGAAGGAAGCGTTTGTTCCGTCCAATCTGCCGTTGTGACACTGCCCTCAACCTGTCCTGTTTCCTGCAAAAGTTCAGAAAAGCCTTCAATACTTGAAAACGCCGGATGAGACCACTGATCCAGGAGTTGCCGCATGACCGGACGCTCCCAAAAATTGAGCGGTTTCTGGCTCTCATCCCGTTGATTCCAGTCAGCAACAACCAGAATCCCACCTGGCTTGAGTACCCGGATCAATTCTTTGGCAAAAATAGCTTTATCGGGAATATGAGGACCGGCTTCAATCGACCAAACCACATCAAAACTGGCATCTGGGAAAGACATTGCCATCGCATCATCCACCAAAAACTTCACATCTAAGTCTTTGGGAGTTAACTCCTGAGCGCGTTTTACTTGTTGGGGACTGATGGTAATTCCGGTGACGGCAAACCCATAATCCCGTGCCAAAATACGACTGCTTCCGCCAATACCACAACCTACATCCAAAACAGTAGTCCCTGGGGGTAATTTGTCTAACCCTCCCCAACGCACCATTTCATGGACAAAATCCGATTTTGCGGCTAAAAAATCCTTTTGTTGAGGTGGTGAGCCATAATACCCTAAGTGAATATGTTCGCCCCAGTAAAACTCCAAAATACCATCTTCTGTCCATTGGTCATAAGAATTGACAACAGATTCAGAGGATTGATAGCGGCGACCTGTAATCAGATAGAGTATAGTCGCGATCGCGAGGAGTCCCAGCACAAGTCCAAGCACCGGAAAAAAGAAGTTCATCGCGTATCTCGTGAGACCCCAACCTCAGCGAAGCAGGTTGGGGAGGAATAGAGGTCAAACCGCGCCACTCAACGTGGTGAGGTTTGACAATCCAACTGTTGATACCAGTCCGGTATTTCGCTGCAACAATTGGACTTTAGAAGCGGTGAACTGTCCTAGTCGTTTCCAGTTAGCATTGCTAACCGAAACTTGGGTTTTAGTGTCACCAGAAACGTAACCGTAGTAAGTAATTCCAGCTTTAACCGCCTTGACATAATCGCCCTTCCTAAACCCGTGGCGGGTAACTGTGCCGCCGTAGTCTCGCCGTTTCCCCCCCTTGCCGGGTATCATTAGGTGTAACTGACGGCGACAAATTGGGGGGCGGCTGATTACCGCGAACTGGCAGGGTGTTACCGTAATCTCGCCTAAGAAGGTGCCACTTCTGCCTTTAATTTGGCGATACCGCATAAACCGGGACGCGGCGAGGCAAATCCCATCAACAGCATGGGCGGCGGGTGACTCCGAGGCCTTATTCCTGGATTTGGGCAAGCCAAGGTACTGTCTTAGGGTTGAGGTGTACCATCCCTCTTGGGTGTGAACGGTATAGCCTGCTTGTTCCAACTGTTCAATTTGCCAATATTGACCGACCATCGCGGGACTAAACCCTTTGTCACCCCTGGCTTTGATCACCTCCACCACTACATCGGTGAACGGGTAAATTTTCCCCAACTCCTGAATCACTCTCAGTGCTAGCTGTTTATTAGCCCGGATGCTGGGGGGTATCTTAGCACGAGAGCGATTATCGAATCTGCACTGGCGGTGGTTGCGTTGATTAAATGGAAGCTTCCGGTTAATTCGGCGCCCTCGCCGTCCCCGTCGCATCATTGCCCGTTGGGTCATCCGCTTGGTCACGGTTTTAAACACCAACTTGAGGTGTGCCAAGAACAAGGTAGCGCTCCTCGACTGGATAGCAATCCCGGTGAACAATTTACCTGGATCAATTCCGGCTACGATGTCTTGGGTTTCCCTGCCCGATGGTTTCTCGGTTAATTGAACTTGAAAAATGCCCAAGTCGTTGTGTACAACCTTGGCTTTACCTGACTTTAACCATCGCCGAACACGGCTGGCTTTAGCTGGCATTAGTGGCTCACCATCTGGCGATAAAACTGGTACACGAATCATGGGTATAAACCTCTCGTGTGAGTAATTAGTCCCCTCGACCACCGTTAGCAAGATGCCCTTTCTGCAAGCGTCTATGACAAGTAGACTTGTAGATAGCCCAGACTGGGGAAGTATCTGGTAGTACGTACCAACTAACGGCTCAATGGCGCTATTCAACTCTTGCGTCGCCAGTCCTGTCCCTGGCAATCCCCACGCTCCACGTTAGTAGCGTGGGGTTGTTGAACAAAGTTAAGCCCTCCAATTTTTGACCCTGTTGATCATCGGGTTCAGAGTTGCCTGATTAACCCAAGTGGCTACAGCACGTTCTATACTCAACAGCTTAAACTAACCACGATGAGGATTTCAATCCTCACACTGCTTCTGACAGGCGTCTAAATAAATGTGAGCCACTTGATCAACGGGATTAATCTGTAAACAGTCTTTAAAAAGTTGTGCTGCTTCTGCAAATGAACGATTAGTATATAGAAATAAACCTTTTTCAAAATCAGGTTTCGTCATTAACTTGACCGAGCGAAGTTCTGGTGGATCTGCCTCAAATACTTCAAAAACAGATACCATTTCACTTTTCCCCTTAACCTGAACTTGACCGATAATCCGGAAGGCATATTCTATCGGATGATTTAGCTGTAAAAACGTGTGGTGAGAAATTAATAAAGATACCCCATACTCTTTCGTAAGCTGTTCTAAGCGAGCGGCTAAATTGACCGCATCACTAATCACTGTGCCATCCATGCGGTTGTGTCCGCCAACGGTTCCCAGCATCAGCGAACCTGTGTTAATCCCAATCCCAATCTGAATCGGGGGACGATCCGGGCGTTGCCGCGTTTTATTATAGTCAGTCAACCGATTTAACATATCAATTCCGGCGCGAACAGCGTCATCAGCACTACCACTAAACAGCGCCATAATCGCATCACCGATATATTTATCAATAAAGCCACAATTTTCAACAATGGCTGGTTCCATGCGCGAAAGATAGGCGTTGATAAATTTAAAATTATCGTCCAAGCTCATCCGTTCCGATAGGGTAGTGAAAGAACGAATGTCAGAAAATAAAATTGACATATTCTTCTGCACCGCCTCGCCGAGTTCGACATCGACAATACTTTTTTTATCAAGCAATTGCAGAAAATTTTCCGGGACAAAACGTTCATAAGCTCGATTCAGTTGCAGGAGTTGAGCCGTGAAATCCTTGCGTTCAGCTTCAGCCTTTTTACGTTCGGTAATATCTTGAAACGCCGCGATCGCAAACGTCACCTTGCCCCCTTCGTCAAAAATCGGGATACCCCATGCTTCAATAGGAATAATCTGATCGCCCCGGCAAATTTCAATGTCATCAGCGGTGGCACTTTCTCCCATTAAAGCCTGAACCACGGGCAATAATTCCGCCGGGTAGAGTTGTTCAGTCCCAGCAATATAAAATTGATAGACTTCAGCGAATTGTTCAGCAAAGGTATCAGGAACAACGCCTTTGCCCATTAACTGTTGTGCCCGTTGATTTAGGTAATAAGTTTTTCCGGTTGCATCTAATACCGCTACCCCAACCGGAACCGCTTCCAGAAATTGGGCTAATCGGCGTTCACTTTCCCGCGCGGCTTCTTCGGCTTGTTGATGTAACTCCTCTTCAATCGCATCGGAATGAGCCGTCGTGGTTTCGAGTAAAATCTCTAAGTCAGCATTGTGGCGCTGCAACTCCCAGGTTTGGTAAAGCGCGATAACCATCGCTGATCCGATCAACGCCGCTAGGGGCGAAACCACGGGTAACCACCAGTAGGTGAGAAATGCCACAAAACTACCAACCACCAGGATACTACCCATGAGGAATGTGCCTAAAATGACAACCGTCCATCGGGGAAAAATCATGTCAGGGAATTGGTTAGCTTGCTGAAGTTTCCAACTTCCTCCAGCACCAATAAAAGACCAGGCTAAAATCCATAACCACTCCACTGGATCGACCCAAATTGTCAGCCAAGAATGTCCGTTGATCTGATCAATGAAGGGAATTAAAAAGCGTCCATCAATAGCTTTGATCAAAGGGCGTCCCGCTATCGCCCCACTAATGATCTGACTGGCGATATTAGCATGAATGATAACACCCGGTGTTTGCTGACGAGAACCGATAGTATTTTGACTATAGGGTGTAAAGAATAAGTCATTGGCACTTTGTCCCGTAGCGCCAATGAGAACAATGCGATCGCGCATCAAATCCGGTGATATCCGGTTCTCTAAAACATCCGCAATGGATACGGTTTGGAAGTTCTCAGCCGGACCGCGATAGTTTAATAGGATCTGATAACCACCCACATCAGCATTCACATAGCCACCCTCATTCCCCGTCAATGGCACAAAGATAGCCTTACCTAACTGCAAATGACTCTTTCCCTCATCCCTCATTTGCAGGGTAATCCCTTCGGCTTCGAGATACATTAACGCCAGCTTTACCCCTAATCCCAAGTGGATGGACTCATCCTCTAATTG
The DNA here is from genome assembly GCF_040226375.1 of Coleofasciculus sp. G2-EDA-02. Taxonomy (NCBI): domain Bacteria; kingdom Bacillati; phylum Cyanobacteriota; class Cyanophyceae; order Coleofasciculales; family Coleofasciculaceae; genus Coleofasciculus; species Coleofasciculus sp. G2-EDA-02. The sequence continues at coordinate 4,731 of NZ_JAVKEW010000210.1, forward strand.
CACAGACAGCAATCCGCGACGAACTTTGCCATCCGCATCCAAGACTAAATCAGCCATCCCCACTTGATCCAGTTGTTTTAAAATGGGCGATGGTGCGACGGTTTCGCCCACCACTTTTTCCACACCAATCAGGTTCGGTGTGGATTTAAACACCTCAACTAATTCCTGATGACCTGGTTCGACTGGTAAATCACGATACAAATCCAAACCAATCGCCCTCGGTTGTTGGGCGTTTATTTTCTCAAGTAACTGCACTAAGACTTGATCGGGAATGGGCCACGTCCCGATTTGGGTAATATCAGACTCATCAATCGTCACCACTACAATGCGGGGGTCAACCGATTCTCGGGGACGTAGCTGAAAAAATCGGTCTAGTGTTGCCCATTCGAGAAGCTGAAACGAACCCGTCCCGGCTGTAGCTATCACCAATCCGGCGACAGTTGGCGCACTTATCAGTACCCCTCGCCATTTAGAAATATATTGCCTGAGCTTTTGCCACATTTAGGATGAGCAATCAAAATTAACATGAGTAGTCCCCTGATTGCCATTGGCTATATAGTTCCCCTTTTCCTACTGTAGCTCAAGTTCAGGTGAGCCGTGGCTCAGACAGTTTGGCTCACCCTAAATGGTTAAATCCCAACTACACTATTGACATCCTCCCCCGGCTAAAGAGCGCGGGGGATTCCTCACCACGCCACCTTTTTAGGGGTGGTCGCTGATTGGGGTTGACGCTTCGCTGAAGGTTGCCTCCAAATGAGGTCTTACACCCTCTCCACGTCCGTTTATA
>NZ_JAVKEW010000211.1:0-12737 GCF_040226375.1 Coleofasciculus sp. G2-EDA-02
TATAAACGGACGTGGAGAGGGTGTAAGACCTCATTTGGAGGCAACCTTCAGCGAAGCGTCAACCCCAATCAGCGACCACCCCGGCTAAAGGTGGCGTGGTGAGGAATCCCCCGCGCTCTTTAGCCGGGGGAGGATGTCAACTCTTCTCCAATAGAGGGAGATGAGGGAGTCAACGGAGGTGTTAACCCAAAATACAACTTGTCCGAGGCGGTAATTCTATCGCCAAATTGTTTTGATGCCAGGTGAAGCTGGCGTCGCCGTACAGGATTTGACGACGTGGTGATAATTCTGGCGGCGCCTCAACCTGAACTTGGGAGGTTGTCATTCCTGCATTGACGGCAATAATTAACTCATCTGCCTCAAGTTGGCGGGCGAAGATATACGTCATTCCCTCGGCAAAGAGCACTTTATAGCTACCTGTACGCAGGGCGGGGTGATGATGACGCAGGGCAATAAGCTGACGGTGACAATCGAGAATCTCTTGATTCCATTGAGATTCTAAGGGAAAACCCCGTCGGGAGTCTGGATCTAATGCACCGGGTAAACCGACTTCATCTCCATAGTAGATGCTGGGGGCGCCGAGAAAGGTAAACAGTAATAGTGTCGCTAGCTTAACGCTTTCGATCGCTTCGGCGGATGTATTTTTCTTCCCGCCACTGGCAATGGATAGCAGTCGGGCTGTATCATGACTGGCTAGCAGGTTGAGTTGGGTGAGTTGAATTTCCCAGGGGTATAGCTGCAACAGATGCTCGATTTTAGCGGCATAACCCGGTGCATCTAGGGGAGGATAGGGTTCGTAAGAGGGTTGTTCTACGTATTCGTGAACCACGCGATCGCCTGCGGTAAAGGCGATGGTGGGTCCGGTGAATAGGTAGTTCATTACCCCGTCAAATTGAGTCCCATCTAGCCACTGACGAGAGTCTACCCACACTTCGCCGACAATATAGGCATCTGGGTTAATGGCTTTGACGCGATCGCGAAATTCTTGCCAAAATCCTGGCGCTTCAATCTCATAGGCGACATCTAGACGCCAACCATCGACGCCGAGTTTAATCCAATATTCGGCAACCTGCATAATATATTCCCGCACGTCGGGATTATCATGGTTGAATTCGGGTAACGCCCGATTGCCTTCCCAACCGACATAGTTAGCTGGTTTGCTGCCATCATAGGCTGATAGGGGCCAGCGTTCAATCTTGAACCAATCTAACCACGGCGAATAAGGACCATTTTCGAGAATGTCATGGAAGAAGAAGAAGCCGCGACTTGCATGGTTAAATACACCATCCAGGACGACTTTCATCTCCCGCTGATGACATTTCTCTAAGAGTGTCATGAATGTACCATTCCCCCCTAATACTGGGTCGATCTGATAATAATCGTGAGTGTGGTAACGGTGGTTACTGGCGGATTGAAAGATGGGGGTAAAGTAAATGGCATTAACGCCTAAATCTTGCAAATAATCGAGTTTTTCCATTACGCCCCACAGATCTCCGCCCTTATAGCCTTGTAAGGTGGGCAGGGCATCCCAGGGTTCTAGGGGAAGTGTTTTAGCCACTTGCGAACGGGGTGGATGCCCCTTGGCGAAGCGATCCGGGAATATTTGATAGAAGACGGCGTGCTTCACCCAATCTGGCGTCTGAATCTGCATTGATAATGATCTAGTTCTTCTCTACTAGAGTACAAGTAGGGTTCGCTAAATACGATTTATGTTATTGAAGTTAGTATTTTACCCGAAAACTGTCTTTAAGCCAAAGAAAAACGGCTCTCCTGTACATGGTGTGATAATTTTTACTTATGTGTGTGGCGATTGGCTTGATTTGAGGAAAACTTAGCTTTTAAGCTGGATTAGTTGGGTAACATTATCAACCCAACCTACAAGCATTACACCCTGGGACTTTAGCTTAATTCACAAGACTTTATTATCACTCTAAGTACGGGAGAGCCAATGTCATCTGTCCTAAGTCGTATATTTATCGAATTTGGCGATTCATCCCTGACCCTACTAAAAAGTTGGTTGGGGATGAATCGAATGGTTTAAGCTGTCATCATAATTTCCTTAGCTGTACTAATTTCCTCAGATGTAGTTTTACACCATCCTTCCACATTGAGTTCTTGCAACAAATCTTTTCCGGCTGGATTTGTATTCATCTCTAAAAGAACACGTTCTAATTCACTCTTATGAGCCATGGCATTGGGACTAATATGGATACTATGAAAGATGACCTTTTCTTCCGATTCAGCAAAGGCATTAACCATCGCCTTGGTATTGGCTGAGAGTTCCTGATATGTGTCTTTATAGACAATGCCGAAAGGGGCTTCGTTTTTGGACACGCTATTGACAACTCCTAACCAGGAGGATTTATCCAACAGTTGTGCAGGTGCAATTCCTTTTTCTTTGAGACTATGTAAAGCCACGTTACTCGGTAGCATACTTTTGACAGTGGCAAGAGTTTTCCCGTGCAGCGAATCTAAGGTGGGATTGGCGATATCCTGATGGGCAATATACACGACTTCATCATAGAGATTGATCGGACGAACTACAGCAGAAAAGCCTTGTTGTTCCCGCAGACGGATACTATCAGCAGGGTTAGCGTAGACGATATCGGCTTGTTCTAGATGTTGATGAAAATCCTGGAAATCCAGCGAAACATCTAAATGTACTTTGACATCAAGCTGATTATTTAAATACTGGACAAACCGAAACCATCGATCCGGTTTTTTTGCCGTATCATGGGGACAGATCATCAGGGTTAACTTGTTCATGGAGGGGTCTATTTTTTACCTGCATTGGCGGAAGAGGATTATTATTTTCCTCTGATTCCTTTTTTCCTGGAAATTTGACCCAATCAGGAACGTGAATTATTGCTTTTAGTCATAAAACGGCATCAGGGTTATAGAGTAAGATATATTAACCGATGAATTAAGCTGTCATGGCGTTAAATTGGGGAGAAGTAGCGGGGGTATCATGTCATCTTTTTAGGTTGGGTTGAGGAACGAAACCCAACGAGAGTTATCGGTGAGGAGGGCGGGTTTTGTTGAACAGTTGTTATCGGTGAGGAGGGCGGGTTTTGTTGAACAGTTGTTATCGGTGGGGAGGGCTGGTTTTGTTGAACAGTTATCGGTGGGGAGGGTGGGTTTTGTTGAACAGTTGTTATCGGTGAGGAGGGCGGGTTTTGTTGAACAGTTATTGGTGGGGAGAGCGGGTTTTGTTGAACAGTTATCGGTGGGGAGGGTGGGTTTTGTTGAACAGTTATCGGTGGGGAGGGTGGGTTTTGTTGAACAGTTATCGGTGGGGAGGGCGGGTTTTGTTGAACAGTTATCGGTGGGGAGGGTGGGTTTTGTTGAACAGTTATCGGTGGGGAGGGCGGGTTTTGTTGAACAGTTATCGGTGACTAGCTAACTTAGTGGCTAAACCCGCCCCTACAGTAGCCCCTAATTATTACTTATTACCTACTCCCATTCAGGTCCCGTCAATGTGCCTCGCAGACGCCAGTTTCCTTGGGGAGAAAACACGTCTAAAAAACCACTATTTAATTGTTGCTGAACATAAGGACTATCCAACACCGCCCAATCATCAAGAACGCGCTCTTTCCCATTAATCTGAGCTAAACCCGCCCCTTTATTAGGTTGATAGGTCATCTGTAAACGATCGCCGGCTAAACTGGTATAGGTAAGCTGACCCATTGTCTCCCAAGAGCGATCGCGAATCTCTGTTTGGTCAAGTGCTTGCTGTAAAGCCTCGATTGTGGGATAATCATCAATACTGGCTACATCGGTAATCCAAGCGGTATTCCTGCCGATTGCCGCTAAAACTTGGTAATCAGAATATTTCTCTGATACCTGACTTTGCCAGTATATCTTTTCACCCCAAGGACGGGCGCAAATGAAGGTATTTTCAATTCGCCAAATGTACCAATCCCTATAGCGCTGAGGTTTCCCATATCGACTCGGTAAAATTAGGTGAGAACGCCCCGGTACACCGGATTCTTTATCTTGTGGATTTAATCGTAACTGATAAATCACCGCACCCTTTTCTTGGACGTACTGATCTCCTGGAGAACGCCCTGTCGCCATGGCGGAATGATAGGTTCCACCTAGACTAACAACGGCATTATTTTGCCCCTTTGGATCACGGATGACTAATTTATAGGTAGCATATTGGGCATTAATGGTGCCTTTGACTTGATACGAACGACTGGGGTCAATTAATGTACCCAAACTATAATCTTGAGTCACATAAAATGTTTCCCAAAATCGGTTGTCTTGGTGATAACTATAATAACCCGGATGACTGGCTTTAAGCTGAAAGGGTAATTCTATCTCCTTATGGGCAATCGCTCTCAATTGGGGCGGCGGGCGATAATCACTCAACGCGGCAGGTAATGCTACCCTAGTAACACCACGATCCATACGCTCGACAGGTGTCAAACTATCCCCCCACCAAATCCAAGCCACCCCACTCAAACCACTATCATCCCACGTCCCCCGATCAAAACCGCGACTTTCCGCACCGCCTGCGGTTCCCCAACTGAAGCGCACCGCCATATTGACGGCGTACCAATCTAATGCGGCTTTTGCCAACTGGCGCAATTCGGGAGTATCGGCAAAATCATAGAGATTCAGCAAACCTGCGATCGCATAACCATAATAGGTCGAAGAATGAAACTCTCCCTGTCCAATTGTCAGGAACTTATTCAATTCTGCCCTAAGCCAAGCCTCATTTGTCGCCGCCGTCGCTGGGAGAGGCGTAGGGAAACCACTCCCATCCATCAGCGCTAAACCGGAAATGCGCTGCATGAACATGTGATTTTCTGTACCCTGTTCCAGCCACTCCCGCACACGCGGCGAATCCACCATACTACGGTAAGAGGCTTGTACCGCTTTGGGCATGGTATCTCGGAATAAGAAGAAGATGCGAATATCGTAGGGGCTGCGAAAGTGATAAAGATCCGGTTTTCCTTCATCTAAACCTAAGAGTATATCCCAGGTTTGCTGGCGATCGTATTGTTCCCCTAAGCTGAGGCGGGCAAGAATGACTGGAAGTAGGTATTTATGGGGGTCACTAATTGTGCGAGTACGCCACCAGGTATCCAATCCCGGCAAATCCTCCGCCGCCACCTTTTCTCGAATTGCCAAACTCCGCGCCCGAAATGCGGTTTCTGCTTCCCCTTCATCTAAAATACGCTCTTTGAGCAGGGTTTGGGACTGTCCAGCTCCTCCCCATTGCCATTCAGACAACAGGGTTCGACTCAGGGGAAAATCTGCCGCCCAATCCGCCGTACCAATAACGGTAAGAGTTGTCAGCGTGAGAACTAGGACTTTGACTTTCATATGATATCTAGCTATCTCGAATTGCTGGAACCGTCGCTAGGGTTTGGGCTGCTTTTTTCATGGCTTCAATGTCAGACGGTAACCAGGAACGGGTATCTTGACAATGATGAGCCGCAAGTAATCCCCATAACCGTCGCGGTGTCAGAATCGGCACAACTAAATTGGCATGTACTTTGAGGCTCCGCAAAAAGTCGCGGTGACAGGGATCGATGGGTTCGGTTTCAATATCTGCGATCGCTCTTACCCGTCCTGCATAATACAACTGGGCATACTCGTCATTAAAGCAGTCATCGCCCCCTGTCGAGCCGAAGATGGAGTATTTGGGAGAACTCAATGACTCGAAGGTGACCTGACCTTTCCACTCGTAATAGAAATAATATAAGACCACGCGATCGACTGCCAAGATGTCTCGCAGATAGTCAGTCGTTCCTTGAATTAGCGTATCCCGTGCTAAATTATTAGCCAGACGGTCAGCAAAGGATCGTAAACCTGGATCACCAGTGGTCATCGATTGATCAGAATCAGAGTTGGTTTGGGGATTCCCTGGCACTGGCTGATTCATGTTAAGTCCCAATTATTGGTTACACTTGCTATTTTATCCCTATCTCCCCCATCTCCTCCATCTCCGGGAACCCCCTGCACGCCCGCTCAACATCACTGCGAATCAGAGCGCGATCGCAGATAATTGATTAGCAACGCTGCCATGGAAAATACACATAGACTTTTCCACACAAATAACCACCAAGGACGCCACCAGGCTCCTGTCTGCACTTCGATGATATCCGATAGTCCAAAGAAAAAGAAGGTGAGGAAAGCCATGAGTGCTTGATATCGCTCTGTTCCCGAACGGCGAATGATTCGGACTCCAAATCCGAGTGCGATCGCTATCCAAATCCCCGCCTCGATATAGTTCCCCTGAGTATAAATAGCTTCTAGCAGCTTAACTTGATCGGCTGCCTGTTGGGGACTTGTCGGTTCCGAAAATGTCAATCCTGTCCAAATTCCTAAACTTACCAATAGCGAGAATAAGAGGATCAGCCTGATCTTAGCGGCGTTGGTAATAGCAAAATGGTTTTGTTTAGTCGGCTTTTTGCTCATTACTCTCACACTCAATTTATACCCGATTGTCTATTTATTGACTTATGCATAAGGGCGGGTTTTGTTGAACCGTTATCGGGGACTAGCTAACTTAGTGTCTAAACCCGCCCCTACATTGTCTAAACCCGCCCCTACATTGTCTAAATCCGTCCCTACATTGTCTAAATCCGTCCCTACAGTGGCTAAATCCGTCCCTACACTTGACTTATGACTTCGCAAGGAATTGTTACCGTAAACGTTGTGCCAACTCCCGGTTCACTGGTCACGCTAATATTGCCACCATGTACGCTAACACAAGTTTGGGCAACCGTTAACCCTAATCCTGAACCCGGAATACTATCAATATTTGTTCCCCGGTGGAAGGCTTTAAATATATGGGGAATATCATCAACCGGAATACCAATTCCTCGATCGCAAACTTGAAAAATTACCTCAGTTGCTGTGCAATTTATCCGAAAATCAATAGTGCCACCTTGCGGGGAATATTTAATGGCATTCGTTAGTAAATTGCTCAAAATAGAACGCAGCATATTTTTATCTAAATAGGCGCTGTCACAGTAGGCATTTCTAACAAAATTTAGAACATATTGATTATCAGGGTTAAGCGGTATATCAGCCAAAATATCTTGACAAAACTTTTCCAGCTCAACCTGCGTCGGCTGGAAATCCAATTGTCCCGTTTCAGCACGATTAATTGTGAGAATGTTATCTAACATTTGCCGTAGGCGTTGAGTAGCACCTTCAATACGTTTCAGATTTCTGAGTTTTTTATCAGGAGAAAATTTATCAGGGCAAAGTTGTAGGAGTTGAACGGAGGCTAAAATTGTACTCAAGGGAGTGCGAAATTCATGAGACACTAACGAAAAAAAGCGTAGCTGCAGTTGACTCAGTTCTTGCTGACGTTCGAGTTGGCGACGCATTTCTTCGGCTTGTTTGCGCTCAGTGATATCAATGCCAATCCCAATCAGATACTTAACTGAACGGTTGTCATCTAGCAGGACTGTATTGTACCAAGAAATTAGGCGACGATTGCCATCTCGTGCGAGCCAGTAATTTTCATGCTGGTTGGGAAAGTGACAGGCTTGGAGTTCTTTAATAATAGTTTTTATTGATTCAATGTCTTCTGGAATTAAAAACAAATCCCAAATATACTTTCCCTTGACTTCCTCAAAGGAATAGCCAGTTAGTCGTTCACAGGTTTGATTAAATCGGATAATTCGTCCCTGTTGATCGAGAACTGTAATTAAGGCGTTAGCGGTATCGAGAATTACTGAAACAAAATTCTGATCTTGCAACTCAGCTTGTTGGCGATCGCGAATCTCTGGAGGCGAGGATGTGCTGCTTTCTTCGCCTTGTTCGAGTTGGGTAAGTCGTACCCAGATGCGATAGTACAGACCAATGAGTAGCAGTATACTGAAACTGTTAGTGATTGTGACCCATAATAGGGGATGCGTCAAATCAGACAGGGGAGCGAATCCCATTAGCCGCCACAGATAAACAGCGATGGGGCTACTCAGGATCAGCAATGCTAAACCCAAACCAGTAAGCAGATTTTTGGGTTGGATAGAGTGTGTCATAAGTCACAAGTCAAGTAATAACTTAAGTGTAGGGGCGGGTTTAGCCGTTTAATTTTAGTTTCTACGAATACCCTCTCAACAAAACCCACCCTTGGTTATAACTGGGAGGTATAGGTAGCAAATGTTACCTTGTATCGGGTATTTCAGTAGATGATTGAATTACTGAATCGGTTTCTCAAGAATGAGTAGAGTCAAGGTTAAGGTTGGTAAAGTGGAAATCGGAAGAGTATAGCGCATCTGCTATATCAGCTTTAGTCTCCTTTCTGGTTTATTCAAAAAATTGGCTATGAAAATCTTGTTCGTGGAAGACGATATACCGCTCGCGGAGGCACTCACAGAGGCGCTTATCGATCAGCATTATGATGTGGATGTTGTCAATGATGGGGAAGCAGGCTGGCGACAAGCGATCAGCCTCTATTATGACTTAATTTTGCTAGATGTCATGCTACCTAAGTTAGATGGTGTCAGTTTGTGCCGACGTCTGCGTGCTGGTGGCTATCACGGCTCGATTCTGATGCTCACAGCCCTTGACACCAGCACGGATAAGGTGAACAGTTTAGATGCAGGCGCTGATGACTATGTAGTCAAACCCGTTGATTTGCCAGAACTCTTAGCTCGCATTCGAGCGCTGTTGAGGCGGGGAGGATGTTCTGTACCGCCAGTGCTAGAGTGGGAGCGCTTACAGCTCGATCCCAGCCGTCATGAAGTAACCTATAATCAACAGCCTGTACATTTAACCCCAAAGGAATATTCCTGTCTAGAATTATTTTTGCGAAATAGTCAGCGTATCATCAACCGCGAGTTTATCATTGAACATTTATGGTCATCAGAGGCAAGCCCTTTTGAAGATACCGTTAAAGCCCACATTAAGAGCTTGCGTCACAAACTCAAAGCGGTGGGAGCGCCCGATGACTTGATTGAGACGGTTCACAGTGTGGGTTATCGATTGAAACCCTTTTCTTAATCTTTTGTTTAACTAAATCACTAAATTTCCTTTGTCATTCCCCAAATTTTTTACGTTTAACCTGTAAAGTCTGTAGTGGTCATCGAGTAATGACCGATAGGAGCATTCCCGTTTTTGACGGGATGTCCTCTAATTTCAGTGTTTCCGTCTGACGACAGATCCATTCTTATCTCAGCAGGTAAACCATCAAGTTGAGGAAATGAACAATGTCTAAATCACTGTCTAAAGCGGTTGTAGACTTGGGACTACGATTAGTGAATGAAGAAATTGACAATGCACTGGCAGTTTATGGTGATGAATTCTATAATGAACTGTTTGCCCAGCCTGATGTCCGTCAACGACTCGTTGACTACGTGATGGCAGCAATTCCCGAAGCTTATACCCAGGCAAAGAAAACGACGAACGGTTCTGTATCCACGAAAATTCCTTACCATTCCTTAGAACTGCGTTTGCGGGTTGAAACCTATGCTCATTGGGGAATAGAGTACCTTCTACACACTCAATCAGACTGGCAACCTCCCTCGTCCCTAACCAATGCTCAATTCTATACCTTGCCTTGGAACCATACCTATCTTTTTGCGCCAGCCTTTTCATAAGGAAAGCTGTTCTTGAGAGAACTTGCAGATAAGCTGTTGGACATTTTGGGCAAAGTAAATAGGGGATTGAAGGTGTTTTAGCCGATTAAGTATCTGATTCAGTTTCAGCGAGGACAAAAAGGTAGAAAGCAGAAGGCAGAGGGCTAGAAGCTGTAATCAAATCTCTACCCAAAGCTACCCATTGCTGACATTTTTTGGTAGCTTGCTTCGGTTTCGTGCCATGCGTTCTATCGCATCGCTTAGACTGTTAGCGCCGATTCGCTTCCGCTCCTGCTCTAGCCATTCAATCGCCGTTTCCGTCAAGGTCATTGTAAATCGGCGCTTTGGTTCATCATAAATTTTTTTCCTGGGCATCCTGTTTCCTTCTATTATTCATGTATAATACGAGTATAACAGGGATTAAACAAGTCGAATCATGCTATTAGGCTTTAAAACCGAGTTGAGGATGAACAACAAGCAGCGAACGGCATTAGCCAAACACGCTGGTGTTGCCCGTCATGCTTGGAATTGGGGTCTAGGTTTAACCAAGCAGATACTCGACCACAATCAGGACAACCCAGAGGATAAAATCAAGTTTCCGACAGCGATTGACCTGCACAAGTGGCTGGTAGCACTGATCAAACCGAAATGCCCTTGGTACTATGAGGTGAGTAAATGCGCCCCTCAATATGCACTTAGACAATTGGCTCAATCCTGGAAACGGGCATTCAAAAAGACAAGTAAGCCACCTCGGTTTAAACGCAAAGGCAAACATGACAGCTTTACTTTAGACGGGTCAATTCAGCTTGACCATTTCAAGATTAGAGTTCCGGTCATTGGTACTTTAAGAACCTATGAGCGGCTACCCGTTCGGTTTCAGCCCAAGTCTGTCACCATATCCAGGACGGCTGACCGATGGTTCATCAGTTTTAAGATGGACTTTGAGCCAATTAACCGTCCCAAACCTCACCCAGTAGTGGGTGTTGATCTTGGTATAAAAGCGTTGGCTGTTTTGTCTACCGGGATTGTAGTAGAAGGTGTTAAAAGCTACCGAAAGTATGAGAAAAAACTCTCACGGTTGCAGTGGCTAAATCGTCATAAACAGATTGGTTCCTCTAACTGGAAAAAAGCCCAAGTCAAAATAGCTCGTTTGCACAGAAGGATAGCCAACATCAGAAAAGACACGTTACACAAGCTCACATCCTATTTAGCCAAAAACCACAGCCGAATAGGGATAGAGAACTTAAATGTGTCTGGGATGATGGCTAACCATAAACTAGCAAAAGCTATCCAGGATATGGGTTTTCATGAGTTCAAACGCCAGCTAGAGTACAAGTGCCAATTGTACGGATCAACCTTGGTTGTAGTAGACCGATGGTATCCCTCAACCAAAACCTGTTCTCGCTGTCATACCGTCAAAGACGAAATGCCTTTATCTGAGCGGGTTTTCCGGTGCGATAATTGCGGACTGGAAATTGACCGCGATTTTAACGCCTCCATTAATTTGGAGATAGCCGCCAGTTAGGTGGGGAAGTGCCTGTGGACTGGTTGAGTGCCGACACCGCCAGAGTGAAGCAGGAAGTAAGTTCCAAGGATGTCCATTTATGGGTAGCTTTGGGTAGATCTTATCTAACGGTAGAAGGCTCTATGCTTTTGGTATCTGCTTTTTTGTCTAGTGTTAACGGATGGGTATCGGAAACAGCGCTGCACTAGTCTTCTGAAGTCAAACTTGTGGATAAAGCTTTTTGGTAATCCTTTATCCTTCTTCTGAGTAAGAATTGTGACCAACTGATTTAGCAGTAGACACATCGATTAGGACTTTCCTTTCCTGTTGTTCCAGACGTTGCATGCAACGTCTGGAACAAATGATGTGTCCTATTATTTAGCACGATTAGCCGAAAATTTTTCCGCTAAAAGCGTCTGCGTAAATCACACTTGGTTCAATTTTGCGAATGGGGTTAGGGGAATCATAAACGATTAATAGCGCATCGGATTCTCCTAAACAGGGAAACAAGGCTAAACCTTCGGCGTGATCGCATCCTGGGGTAAAGGGTAAGTCAAACAGACTCTCTAGCTCTCCTGAGGCTTGCCCAGTGATACTATCGGCTGAACGGTCTAAAATAGACTTGAGGCGAAATACACTGATAGCGCCTTCTAAATCCATTGTCGGTCCAGCGAGAATCAATAAATCGTCTCCTTGCCAACAGAGTTCCCGCACGCCTAAACCATTAAGATCGATAAAGTGCTTGAGATAGCGTCTGCCGTTTTCACCGATATCCTGAAGGGTTAATATCCCCGGTGCAGTTTCAGCCACTTTGATTTCTATGATAACTGCCCAACCCCTGAGAACCGGACCCCGACAGCCCAAAAACACGCGATCGCCACGCACCGCCAATCCTTCAATATCTAAGCCATTATCCTTACTGGGTAAGGGATGGGTGACAAATGGACCCAAGTGCATATCGTCAATTAAGGCATCCATGAGAATATTACTCGCTTCTGTCTTTTGTAGACAGGCGGCGGTCAATTTTTCATCAGGATTATCCGGGAGAGAAGATACCTTTAATAATTCGCCATTCACCAGAGGAATACGAATCAGTAAATATCGATTCACATCGGTTTTAATTGTGGCAAGGCGTTGTATGTCTTTTTCTAAATTTTTTCCTTTAGGTTTGCCACGTTTAGTGCTGTGGGAACCTGTTATCCAAAGATAATTATCGTCATGATCGATTCCTTCAATATCGATTTCATCATCTTGATTAAATAGTTCAATGAAATCTCCTAGATAATAGGATTGGTGATTACCAAAAACACAAGGTTCGATCAGAGAAAGACGTTCTATATTTAACCCGTCATCGGAACCTAGCCACAAATTGCCATCCGGTGTGAACGTGGTGGCTGAGAGTTCGTTAATTAGGTCTTCATCGGCGGAATTAAAGCGTAAAAGGACGCGGCTGAGCAAAAAGGGATTGGACATAATTGGTGATTGGTGATTGGTGATTAGGTATTGGTGATTAAGGTGCGTATTTTTCCACAAAGTCAATGATTCTTATCAATGGATAATTAATAATTGATAATTGACAATTGATTAATTGGGTCTAAGACCTCTTCGTTTACGAAGAAATTAAAAAAGATTTTCCTTAATTTCAATCCTCTTCTTTTAAGGAGAGGTCATTATCCATTGTTCAT
>NZ_JAVKEW010000212.1:0-1352 GCF_040226375.1 Coleofasciculus sp. G2-EDA-02
AGTCAGGGAAAGTAAATTCATTCATAAAGTAATGATTAATTCTGAATGGATACCTGTACTTGCTTGTGTTAGTCGATTACTTCGCCGCTTTTGTAAAAAAGTAGTCACTTTCCCGGTTTCTCTAATTTGTCCTAAATCTTCTTGGCGTTCAGCTTTTAACGGCTGTCAATTATCCTTTGCCAATATTTGATTGTAAAGTTGAGGATTTTTCGATGTATCCACATCCACGTTATCCAGGTCAGCGTCACTGGTCTGTAGTTGGGCAGACTCAAATCGAGTTACCACAGATGACTCCAGAGGAATTTTTGATCTATTGGGATGTGACTTATGTCCAATTGGCGGTAATTTGCTCTTGTTCTGAGCGAACAGTAAAGCGGTGGTTTGCTGTCTCTGGTAATCATCCGCCAACTATACTGCACAAGCTTTTATTAGCGTTGACCCATGATACCTGGTCTAAGCTGTAAACTTTCTATACAGATTTTTACATATCTAAATATTTATTTTTTTAATTAAGTAATTGGGGTCAATGTGTCCCTGATTTTGCTCTCTTTATCAAAGGAGCATTTTTAATAGAGTCATACCTTGTAGAACTACATTTAATCCCTCGTTTGTTTACCTGGGGAAGTCGTCGTTAATGGCGAGGGATTATTTTGTCCAATTTTTGAGGAGGAATTAAAGGAGTAATGAAGCTGACATTATTTACTGTTGTTAAGGGGGTTGTTCCTTATTATGTTGTCCGCATTAATCTCAAGGATAGAAGCTCAGAGTCAAGTTCTAACCCAGCAGGTCGGAGCGATAAATCAGTATCGGTTACCTAGTCGCTGGCTGAATTGGCAGATTTTTATCTGGGCATTTTTGCATGGACGATTCGGAATATACGATCACGGAGATGGGCTAGTGTTAAAATTTTTCAGCTTAAACACAACTTGCTACACTCATTTTTCTGGTCAGATCAGTTATGGCTTTTCCATTCGCCCCGAAATTCCTTGGCAACTATTTGATGAGTTTGGCGAGGACGTTCTAGGCGTCAAGGATTTTTCTTCAGAGTTTATACCGTTTTAGGTGCAGCTATGATTTGGTTTGCTGTAGCTTTCGCAATTTTTTTGATTGCCTGTGAACCAGGCAAGAATCCGTACTATCAAGATAACTTGGTAGAAATCACTGATCAGGACTGCAATGTACTTAATGAGTGTGAATACACAATCAACTTTAAAGGTACTGAGTTAACTGTTCCTGAATCTGATATTGAGTGGAAATAGAGGTGAATCGTGGCTAATGTTAAACATTTAGATATAGTTCGGATTGATGGCTGTGAGGTTATCGACGCTTGTAGGGCAGAAAAGAAATCTGAG
>NZ_JAVKEW010000213.1:0-32604 GCF_040226375.1 Coleofasciculus sp. G2-EDA-02
TACTGCTCTAGAACCGAAAAGTTAAACAGTTTTAAGGTCACTGAAACAGTGCTTTTTGGATAGTTACCGACCGATAACATTGGCGAAGCTAACTTTACCCGAAAGGAGATTGAGGCAACCATACCTCACTGGAGGGGCAACAATACCCCTCCACCCCGAAAGGGGTATGCTTCTTAAACCGCTACCGCGCGTTCCTCCCTGGTCTGAAGCTTGCCCGATAAGCGAAGCGAAGGGACACGGGGTTTCCCACAACGGAGGAGTTCTAATGATTGAAAGCGCGTTCTGCCAAAAAGCTGCACTGCCAAAAAGCTAGAAAAAGCGACCATGAGACACTGATCAAGGAAGGCTTGAAGGGTGTCTATCAGATTTATTTCTCTTTAATTGTTAACTATGGTTTCCCAGTTAGAAACTCCGACCCTTAATTCAGCGCTTCACCTAACCTACACCCTAGAAGGGCTGATACAAGTCTTTACCAGTTCCCAGCGCAGCTTTTTTACCAATGTGATTGCCCAAAGCTTGAGAATCGCTGGACAGGGGACACCTGTGCTGGTGGTTCAGTTTCTCAAAGGGGGTATTGGTCAAGGACACAAGCATCCGATTCGGTTGGGACAGTATTTAGAATGGATTCGCTGTGATTTGCCACGATATATCGATACCCCAGAATTAGATGAGGCAGAACATAGTTCGCTCAAGCAGTTGTGGCATTATACTCAGCAGGTCGTGTATGAGGGGAAATACTCTGTCGTTGTCCTTGATGAATTGAGTTTAGCTATCAACTACGGCTTAATCCCCCTAACTGAAGTATTGAGATTTCTGGAAAGTCGCCCCAGTTCAGTAGATATTATTCTCACAGGACCCGATATGCCACCAGAACTTTTGGAGGTGGCTGATCAAATCACAGAAATTCGTCGGAGTCATCAGCCTTAGTAGGGGCTTGGTAACCAAGCCCCTGTACAATGTTGTACAGGAAAGTTTTTTGTCGCTCATTCTAAGGTAAAGTGACATGGCAGGGGAAGCGAGAGCGGTTCGTTTCCAGCTTGGAAACATTGAGGTTTCTGGTTATCAGCTAACCTCTGATCAGGATCAGCGTTTGTTGTTCACCCACAGGCAAATTGCCGAAGTTGTGGGAAAAAGTAAGGGGACAGCGCAAAAATTTTGTAAATCAAACGAAAACAACTTGCCAGAAACAGTCAAGGCTGTGGTACCGGACAAGCCTAGACCGATCGCGTTATCATCCTGGGATGCAGCCGTAGCGTTTTGGCAACATCAAGCGGATGCGGGGAACGAGACAGCAACGGCTTTAGTGGAAGCGGCGAATTCTATACCTCTAGAGACTCTCCCAATTAAGACAGCGAGTGATATAGAGCCAGACAACCCACCCTATCCCAAAGACATAGAAGCTGCGATCGCGCAATTACCCCGAACAGATGAATTTCCCCTGGATAATCAACTCCAGCAACTAGATCAGGGTTTAAGTTTAATCGCCAAATGGCTAGAGGAAGCGGGATTGGATCAACGTGCGATCGCGTCGTGGAAATTGAATGTACTTACCCAGCGTTTTCCGGCTTTAGCCAGTGCTGCGAATCAAGCACAGCAGCTTTTAGTCACCCATTCGGTTGAGGAACCATCGGGGATGATCGCCTCCCAAGTGGCTGAGAAGGTGTCAGAGCAATTAGGACGAAAAGTTAAAGCCGCTCAAGTCAACGCCGCACTCCATGAATTAGGCATTCAGGAATGGACAAAACCGGGTTCGAGGGAGCGACGACTCACCGAGAAAGGAAAAGCATACGGGCGAGCTCTGCTAGCCACATCTAAAACCAATACCTGGAGTGGAGCGCAACTGAGATGGTTTGATAATGTTGTTCCTTTGTTATGTGAATATTTGGCAGCTTCCAAATAAAATAAGTCAATTGGTTGCCATTCAGGTTATCCTAGTAAGTCGGCTATAGTTACCTGCGATGATTAAGAACGATACTTGGATTACTCAAATGGCTCAAAAGGGTATGATTACACCGTTTGAGCCAAAGTTAGTTCGTCGCGTTGATACGCTACATGTTATCTCCTATGGTTTGAGCAGCTTTGGCTACGATATCCGGCTCTCACCTGTGGAGTTCCGTATTTTTCGGCATATTCCGGGTACGGTAGTTGATCCAAAAAACTTTAATCCAGAAAACTTAGAACCGACTCAATTACATCATGATCAACAGGGAAACTATTTTATTCTCCCTGGACATAGTTATGGTCTTGGCGTGGCATTGGAACGCATTGCCGTGCCAGAAAATGTCACGGTTCTGTGTATTGGTAAAAGTACCTATGCCAGAGCCGGTATCATTGCCAATCTAACTCCCGCTGAAGCAGGTTGGCGAGGTCATTTAACCTTGGAAGTTAGCAATAGTTCTCCCGCCGATTGTCGGATTTATGCTAATGAGGGCATCGTCCAATTGCTCTTTTTTGAATCCGAGCTATGTTCGGTGACGTATGAGCAACGTAAAGGGAAATATCAAGATCAGCCGGAAAAGGTAGTTTTTTCCAAAGTTTGATCATTAGTTTTACAAGTGAGAGTAGGCATAATTACGATATAATCTTGTATATATTGGCATAAAACACCTAATCAATATGGATGAAGCTTATGTCGAAAAACTGTAGGGGCGCAATGCTTGCGCCCGATTTAACTGCAAAATCTCTTCCATAAGATAAAGCTTAGATTGATATTGAGGTAATAACGAAGTGGAACGATTTTGTATTGATGTAATTGCAGCAACACCCAATCCGCAACAAGTAGTTTGGGCAGCAATGCACCAAGATTATTCAGAACATTATGTCTGGGATAGCCGCGATCGCTGGCCCCCTGAGGAAAGATCAGGTGAACTAATTGTTAAGCATTTGTTGGCGGGTGAGCGAGGACATTATGGCTGCTTAGAACACCCCCAAATTACGTTTAATGTTGGTTATTTTCCTCACTCAATGATGCAGCAAGTTCGCACCCACAGAGTTGGTGTGAGCTTTGATGTTCAATGTCTGGCGGCTGATACGGAGATAACGTTTGTTAACGATAACGGCGAAACTTCCAAAGAACTCAGAACAACGATTGGAGAATTGTACGAACGGTGGACGAACGGTAAAAAAAACATTCCTCAAAAATCTATCCTGGGAATCAATGAAAAACCGTCTATAGACTATCAATGTGAAGGCAAAAACCGCATCTGCAAAATGCATTTACGGGTTCTTAATGAAAACAATGGTTTATTTGAAACGGGACATATAAAAGATGTCATATTCAGTGGAATTCAGCCTGTTTACAGAGTTACTTTAGCTGATAGAAAAACCCTTGATTGTACCGTAAATCATCGCTTGTTTACATCAGCAGGTTGGCAGACGATGGGTGATGCAGTTGGTTTAATAACATCTACTGATGGCTGTGTTGTTAAACTCACAAAGCCTTGCTCAGTGATGTGTAATGGTATGGCGGTGGCTAGTAACACAGAATCATCACAATGGCAATCTCAGCGACAGTCTGCTGGTACTAATATTAAGGCGCACCCTGTCAAGGTTACTAAGGTTGAATATTTGGGTAAGCATAAGACCTATGATTTAGAGGTAGACGGTCAATGGCATAACTTTGTCGCTAATGGAATGGTAGTGCATAATTCCTTTCGCTATACGGGACAGCGAATTATTAATGTTGCTCAAGGAAAGCAAGACATCGAAGAGGTATTTTACCTGCGTCCTGTAGGAAACTATACCAACCGTCAGGGAAAGCGTTATTTCTATTCTGAAGCCCAACGGAGTGAAGATATAAAGTGGTGTTTAGAGGCTTGTAAACGGTATCAGCAACGAATAGAGGAAGGGTTATCTGAAGAACATGCGAGAGGGTTAATTCCTTTCGACGCTAGACAGAATTTTGTCCTCAGTTGTAATATGCGATCGCTGATGCATCTTTTGGACTTAAGATGGAAAAAAGATGCTCAACTAGAGGCGCAAAAGTTCTGTGAGCTTCTTTATCTACATTTTGAAAAATGGTCTCCGGCTGTCGCTAAGTGGTATAAGGAAAACCGTGCCAAAAAAGCGAAACTATCCCCCTAATATCATGTCCGGTTGAATACCCATAATTACGGTGATGGGGAGATGGGGTGAGGTTGAGTACGGGCTTGGTTACCAAGCCCGTACATTTTTATTATGAGTGATTTGCCGGACATCATATAAAACATCTGTTGGTTTAATCCCACGTAGGGGCGAAGCATTCGCGCCTAAATTGTTCGGTTTTATTATCAAATATTAATCGCGAATGCTTCGCCCAGATAACCAGTTGGGGTGGATAAAAAACCCTAGTCCATTAAACAGCAGGTAAACGCACCTGAAAGCAGCTACCCACCCCAACCTGACTGGTAACTGTGATTTTCCCACCATGACGCTGCGCGATCGCAGCAGCAATCGCCAAACCTAACCCTGTCCCCCCCTCGCGGCGAGAACGGGCTTTGTCCGCCCTCCAGAAGCGATCAAACACAAAGGGTAACTGTTCTGGCTCAATGCCGATTCCTGTATCCTTAACACTAACAATGGCAAAGCGATTAGTTTTTGCCAAAATTAGGTCTACTTTCCCTTTAGCAGGCGTGTATTGAATCGCATTTTCCAGTAAGTTACAAAATAAGCGAGTCAGTTGTGATTCATCCCCCACCACAGAAACCGTCGCTAGCCACTGAGACTGGAGTGTAATCTCTTTGTCTTGAGCAAAAGGTTCTAACAAATCCAGCAAATTATGTAAAAATTTATTCATAGAAATTGGGATTTTTTCACGGCTAGGAGTTGATACTGTGCGATCAGTTCGGGCTAAAAACAGTAAGTCTTCTGATAAGTGACTCATCTGATCAGTAGCACTAGCAATAGCCGCTAACTTTTTCGCATCCTTGGGGTGAATTCGCTCCGGATGATTTCGCATCACATCAACGGATGCTTTAATCGCCATCAAAGGACTACGTAACTCATGGGACGCATCTGCTGTAAACTGTTTAAGTTGCTGAAAACTTTGTTCAATCGGCTCCAATGCTTTCTGTGTCAACCAAAGTCCGCCCAAACCGACTAAGCCTAACCCCATAAAACCCCCCATCCCCAATCCCCACAGCAGTTGACGCTGGACGATTTGGATATCCTCCATCGATTGAGAGGCGCGAATATACCCTTCTAGAGAGGGTTGATTGGGGGTTGAGCCATCTTTAAACACAGAAATGGTGTACGTGCGAATCTGTCTAGGCTTTTGCCTCTCCTCTAGGGTTTGAGAACCGACTCTGAGTCGAGAGTCCAACTCTAGGGCGCCTCGACTTGCCAAAAGTTTACCCTTGGCATCAAACCATTCTAAACTTTGCTGATCCCGATTAAAAATATCACGCCAGGGAACCGCATCAACTTGATTAAGATATTGAGAACCCTTCATTTTAACAGGAGTGAACGAGGCGGCGGCGGCTTGAGCCAGAGTCAGTAATTTTTTATCCAGTTGATCATAAAGATTGCGACTAACAAAGACATAAACTCCCGTGCCAAAGAAACTCAAAATTGCTGCCATTACAGTTAGGTAAGACAACAATAGACGCCATCGTATACCTTGAAACATTATCAGTCTTGAGTTTTGATTGTGTAGGGGCGGGTTTCACTACTATCGTTTCTGCCCCTCACAGTAGATGTAACTAAACCCGCCCTGACTGTGTGTATGTGTGGATTTTACCAATAACCTTAAGGAGAAAAACCCTAATTTAACGAAACCCGCCCTGACCGAGATTTGAATCATTGTAAAACCAATGAACAATCAACAATCACTGTTTCAAACGATAACCCAAACCATAAACCGTTTCAATCAAATCACTAGGAGCGCCGCCGGCTTCAAGTTTCTGTCGTAAACTGCGGATATGAGCTTTAACCGTCGCTTCTTCCGGGAGTCGCTCAAAGGGCCAAAGGTGTTCTAAGATTTGAGCGCGGCTAAATACACGACGACCATGGCGTAAGAAAAATTCTAACAACGAATATTCTTTAGGTGAAAGCGATAAGAGGTTATCTTCATAAAAAACTTCACAGGTACCTGGATCTAGACGCAGCTTTCCCCACTCCAATACTGGCGGTGCAGTAGAAACACCCCGACGCAGTAAAGCTCGAATGCGAGCTGATAACTCTTGCAAGTCAAAGGGTTTAACCAAATAGTCATCAGCTCCTGCATCCAATCCCATCACCTTATCAGTAATGGTATCCTTAGCCGTTAGCATCAGAATCGGAGTGCTACAGCCTTGGGAGCGTAGTTGCCGACAGAGTGTAATCCCATCAATTTTGGGTAACATAATGTCCAGCAAAATTAAGTCATAGGTGACAGAATCAGCGAAATCTAACCCCTCCTCCCCATCATGCGCCACATCGATCGCATAATGTTGATCGGTGAGATCTTCTTCTAGGGCATCGGTAATGCGCTCATCGTCTTCCACGAGTAAAAGTCTCATACACCTGTGACTGAATACGACTTATCGCTCCCAAGTCAAGTAGTTTAAAGTCTCACTCAACCTACTGTGATGGCGGGGTAGCTTCATCTCCCGGCGTCATCGTTTCATCTCCCGGCGTCATTGGCGTGGTTTCCTCTGCGGGAGTTGGTTCTATAGTCTCCGTCGGTGTAGGCTCAGTCTGACAAGCTACGAGAAATGATGTTAAACCCAATACCAGTGAAAAAGCGACAATCTTTAACTTCACGACATTATCTCCTCAAATTTTCCAAGTCCAACCGTCTTACCGGAGTAATTGGGTTGCTTCTACATTCCAGCTTGGCGTTAATCGCCGTTACACCCTTAAAAAGCCCTTTATTTTTCGGCTTCATCTGCTAACGTTAAACTCAAAAAGTAAAAAACTCGATAAAATCACACAATAGTTTCTGCCTTACCCTAAAACCCGTAGCCACTTCAGTAGGCATCATTCTGTATGAGTCCGATCTCCGATACCCTCGTTACCGCCTTCGAGTCATACCAGGCGGGTGACTTCCATCGATCTGAATTGCTCTGTCGCCAAATTCTTTCAGAGCAACCGGATTCCACTGAAGCGCTGCATATCCTGGGTACGATTGCTCACCAACTGGGGCGGCTTGATGAAGCTATCGCCTGTTATCGTCTGTTGATTACTCTCATCCCCGACTATGCTGAAATTTACTACAGCCTAGCGGCGGCGCTACACGCCTCTGGAGAGTTAACTCAAGCTATTCCTTACTACCAACGAGCGATCGCGCTCAAGCCCAATCACAGTTCAACCCATTACGACTTAGGCAATGCCTTCAAAGAGCATGGTAACCTATCGGCGGCGATTGAACAGTATCAAAAGGCACTTAAACTCAATCCTAGTGATCCAGATGTACACTGTAACTTAGCCAACGCCCACTTAGAACAGGGACAAAGTGAACGTGCGATCGCGCATTACCAACAGTCCCTTGCCCTAAGTCCAAATAATCCTGGCGTTTACTATAACCTAGGCAATGCTCTAATCCAGCACAAGCAACTCAACGCCGCCATACAATCCTTTCGTTGGGCAGTTACCCTAGCGCCCAACTATGGGGATGCTTATCTTAAACTAGCCGAATCCCTGCACCTATTGGGTCAACTCAAAGAAGCGATTTTCTATTACCAGCAGGCAATTTTCTTCCAAATTAACACCCCTGAAGCGCACTATAACTTAGGCAATGCTTTCCTCGAACAAGCTCAATTTCAGGACGCCCTCAGCCATTATCAAAAAAGCTTAACCCTAGATCCTAAATTTTTCAAAGCTTATGTGGGCATAGGTTGCACACTATTACCCCAAAATCAGTTCGAGAAAGCCATAAATTATTTACAACAAGCCCTGCGTCTAAATGCCACTCATCCTGAAGCCAACCATAACCTAGGACTTGCCTTAGCGAGTCAAAACCAAATAAACGAGGCAATTCCCTACTTCCAAAAAGCGTTTCAACTTAAACCGGATTTGATTGAAGCTCAATGGCAGAGTCAACTTGTCTTACCCATTCTCTACGAAAATCAGAGACAAATTTCCATTTGGCGTCAGCATTTTTGCCAAGGACTCAATTACTTACAGCAACAAATCGCCTCATATACCGCTGTTCAGAGAACACAAGCAGTCAAAGCATTAGCCAAACATGCCTTCAGCTTCTACCTAGGGTATCAAGGATTAAATGACCGAGGCGTACAACGGAAATATGGAACATTAGTTCATCAAATGATGGCTACCCATTATCCCCAGTGGGCAACGCCTCTATCCTTACCCCCACTTAGTCTCACTGATAAAATCCGTGTCGGTTATATTTCGGCTTATTTTCGCGGACATACCGTTGGTAAATTAACCTTAGGCTGGATAAAAAATAGCGACAAACAGAGCTTTGAAATTTATACTTACCACATCGGTCATAAAGCCGACTTTATAACGCAAGAATTCAAAAAGTATAGTGATAAATTCTATCACATTTATGGCAACTTAGATGCCGTCTGCCAACAAATCCTCGCCGATCAACTCCATATCCTCGTATTTACCGATATCAGCATGGATGGCTTGACCAGTCTCATTGCTGGCTTGAGGCTAGCCCCGGTACAATGCGTGACCTGGGGGCATCCAGTAACCTCGGGTTTACCTACCATTGATTACTTTCTATCGAGTGAATTAATGGAGCCAGACAAAGCCAAATATCACTATAGCGAACAACTGATTCCTCTGCCAAATATCGGCATTTGTTACGAAAAGCCATCGATACAAAACCCGAACAAAACCCGATCTGACTTTCAGCTTAGCGAGGATGCCGTTATTTATCTATCTTGCCAATCATTATTTAAATATCTGCCCCAGTTTGACTTTATTTTTGCCCAAATTGCTCAACAAGTACCCCACGCCCAACTTGTCTTTATTGCGTCTCCAAGTTCTCGAATTACTGCCCAATTTAAAGCCCGTTTGGAACGAGTATTTACTCAGATTGGTCTCAATTATCAAGATTACTGTATAATTTTACCCAAACAGGACTGGGTAAGTTACATTAATCTTAATTTAGTCTCCCATATTTTTCTAGATACCTTAAGTTGGTCTGGGGGAAATACCACATTAGAAGCAATTGCCTGCGGTTTACCTGTAGTAACCTGTCCGGGTGAATTTATGCGCGGTCGTCACGCATCTGGTATATTAAAAATGATGGGAATAACAGAAACAATTGCCAATAATGAAGCTGAGTATATCGAGATAGCCGTGCGGCTGGGTTTAGACAGCGACTGGCGACAATCTATTGTGAATAAGATTTATCAAAACCATCATCGACTATATGATGATCGCACAGGTTTAACAGCTTTAGAATCGTTCTACAAAAAAGTTGTATAGCCTGTCTTCATTTAATAGCTTAGGGGGGATTACTTCGTTCTCTGGGTAATCTGTGTCCCTCCCATTCAGTGTTCGGGGAAATGTCATTCAATCTGTGTAATCAGTGTTTTCACCAATTTCGTCGCCAGTTAAAAAAGCCTTCCAGCAGATTTTGTAACATCTGATTCCGCTCTAACCGTTGACGTTGCCACTCCTGTGCTGTTTTAGAAAGAATCTCTGACATTGTAGGCGAAGCTTGGGGCATTTTAGCCAATGATCCCACCTTAATTTTATGACGAATCAGCAGCGCGATCGCACCAATCAATTCATCTGCACCTGCTCCCACAATTAACCCACCTAAAATCGTCCCATTCCGACGCACCACCAGCTTACAAAACCCAGTTGTTTCCCCGATAATTTGCGCCTTATCCAAACTTTTAAAATACTGTCGCACCACCCAAACATCCTTCCCATAACGCTCTCTAGCTTGCGCTTCCGTTAACCCCACCCGTGCCAAGGTTGGATCAGTAAAAATTGTCCAGGGAATCCCCTGATAATCTACAGTCCACAATGGAAAAAATAAAGCATTTTTTATCGCAATATTCGCTTCATATTCGGCAATATGCTCAAATTGATAACCACCAATCACATCACCACAAGCATAGATACGGGGATTAGTCGTTTGCAGTTTTTGGTTGACTTTCAACCCTTTTCGGGAAAACTTAACACCAACCCCTGCTAAATTCAACGATTCAATATTAGGCGTTTGACCCGTCGCCCAAAGAATTTCATCGATTTCAATGGCTTGATTCCCCACTTGCACCCATTTTTTCCCCTCAATTAACCTTACCTGAGTTACTGAACTTTGAGTCAAAACACGAATTCCCTCAGCTTCCAATTGCGCTTGAACTAAACACGACGCCTCTGAATCTTCTTGAGGAAAAATATGAGCCTCACTCACCGCCAGTGTCACCTGGTAATCCAGCCGCGCTAATGTTTGAGCTAGTTCTACAGCACTAGGAGTACCACCAACAACTAACCAATGTTTCTGTAACTGAAAGGGAGAAATTTCTTCTAGCTCCTCCGGTTCTCCCAGAGGGGTAGGTTTTATGACTTTATCGGTTTCTGGAGGAACCCTACTCGTCAAACCCGCCCCGATAACTTTGTGTCTAAACTTATCTACGTGATTCCAGATAGTTCTTGGGGTAAAATAACTGGTTGTATCTAACCCATCGATATCAGGAATTTCTGCACAAGAGCCCGTTGCAATTAAATATGCCCTTGCCCGCAAGCGTCGGTTATTGACAACAAAGCCTAGGTGAGGTAAGCGGCAAAATTCTCCGTCTCCAGAAATGACATCCACACCTAAAGATGCCAAAATTGCTGGAGAAGTGGCTTCAGAACAAGTAGAAACCACCATGTTTGCCCATTCCATGGCTTCAGTAATTTGTACAGTAGGAAAATAGAAGGTTGACTCAAAAGGACTCAGATCCATTTTAACATCCTCTTTCTCTGCGTCCCAGAAGTGCCATGGCAAGTCTCTAGATAATTCCCCGGCTTCCCCTAGTTTATTGACTAACTGTTTTTTCAACTCAGGAGTATCAGGAATCAAGGAATTTATAGAAGGATAAATTCCAAATTGAGGTGCCTTCCGCACTTGCTGAAGAACGCGCCCCACCTGCATCAATGCCTGATTGTATAGCGCTGCTTTACCCAGCCAATTGCTTTGGAGATTCTCAGGTTCAATCAAAGCAACACGCGCCTTTAATTGAGATGCAGCCAGAGCAGCATAAGCGCCAGCCCTGCTATCACCAATTACAATAAGGTCATAGTCATTTATCATTCGTCATATCATTCCCAATTATTTCTCCAAATCTATAAAATTTTCACCCAAATACCTCCAATACCTCTGCTACCTGGAGCGCTAACCTCTGCGTACCTCTGCGTTGAAAAAATAATTGCATCATAATTCATAACTTATAACAGCTTTCAAAGCATCCAATAAACGTTGATTATCCCCTTGAGTCCGAATAGCAACTCGAAAATAACCATCGCCCAATTCCGGAAAGCTCAAGCAATCCCGAATTAAAATACGGTGGTACTTAAGTAGATCTTCCTGAAGTTGGGAACAGGAGTATTCTGAGCGAACCAGCAAAAAGTTAGCCGCGCTGGGATAGGGATGTAACCCTGGTAACGATAATAACCCTTGAAAAAGGAGCGATCGCGCGGCGGGTAGCCAATCCCAAGTCTGTTGTTGAAATGCCTGATCCTGCACCACAGCCCTACCAGCAGCGACAGCGAGGACATTCACGGACCAAGGATCACGCCACTGTTGCCAGCGTTGTAGGCGCTCAGGATGGGCAATAGCATAACCTAAACGGAGTCCAGGAAGGCTGTAGAATTTAGTCAGCGATCGCAAAATAACCAGATTTGGATAATCCTGCACCCAAGGAATCAGGCTTTGCTGCTGATCTGGTGGCAAAAAGTCCATAAAGGCTTCATCCACAACCACTAGGGCAAATTGCTCCAAATAAGGCAGCAGGTTAGCTGTATCCCATAATTGACCCGTTGGATTATGAGGATTATTCAGCAGCAAACCCTGATCTTTGCCAGAGACTAATTTTGGGATTGGGGATTGGTAATCAGGGGATTGGTAATTGGTAATTGGGGATTGGGCATTGGGCGAAGCATTCGCGTTGAAATTTGGGTAGAAAACCGATAGATCTGGGCGCGAATGCTTCGCCCCTACGAATTCCACGAATGGATGACTTCCAAATAAAAGACACGCCCTGATTCTGGCATTAAACGCCCTGAGCGCCCGTTGGTAGTCACTAAAGGCTGGAGTCAGGATAATCGTTTCCGCCAATTGTGAGAGTTCCCTGGCTGCCCAGGTTAACAACTCAGCCGAGCCATTCCCCGGTAGAATCCAGTCAGGGTTCAGCGTGGGATGGAGTTGACTCAGAGCCACCCGTAATGGGTAGTAATCCGGTTCAGGGTAAGCCACCAACTTATCAAGATGAGACTCAATCGCCGCGATCGCACATTTTGGCGGTCCTAAAGGATTGATACTCGCCGAAAAATCCAGAATCAGGGAAGGGGCACAACCTGCCCGCGCCGCCGCCCAGGCTAGATTTCCCCCGTGAATAGGTCGTTTCAAGGATAAATTCTCCTTAAAATCAGTCTGTAGAGACGCGCCATGGCGCGTCTCTACATTCTCTGTTATCTTCACCAATCAGGTCTAACTACACCCTTACTTGGGAGGAGCAACTTTTTCCTTAAACAGTTTACCTGCAGAAAACGCGGGCACTTTCGTCGCTGGGATTTCCATCTTATCGCCGGTTTTGGGATTACGTCCCTCACGGGCTTTTCGTTCCCGCGATTCAAAGGAACCAAAGCCAACCAAGGTGACTTTATCGCCCTCAGAGACAGCTTCCATAATTGACTCCAATGCCGCAGTTAACACCGCATCCGCTTGTTTTTTGGTCACAGCAGCTTTTTCCGCCACTTTATCCACTAATTCGCCCTTGTTCATCATAAATCTCCTTATTTCTGCGCGAATCCAAGGTCAACGCTTACTCTAACCCATTAGTCTAGAGTTCAGTATTTGACCCCCAAAACCAGGGGTTTCAGGGAAAAATGCCTGAAACACCCACCGGCTCGAAGTTTCACTGCATTATTCTAATGGTTGATTGCCAGATATGGAACGTTGAAAGCTTTAAATTATGTAGATTTCGGCATTTTTGAGTATAAATACTGACTATATTTTTTAATATTCCGCCAAACTTGCCCAAAAACGCCCATTAGATTCCTGCGGGTAGGGGCGCACCGACGTGCATTGGTGTCAACTTAAGCGCTAAAAGCAGAGGGAGCAGGGGGAGCAGAGGGAGCAGGGGAAGCAGGGGGAGCAGGGGGAGCAGGGGAAGCAGGGGGAGCAGGGGAAGCAGGGGGAGCAGGGGGAGCAGAGGGAGCAGGGGAAGTAGGGGAAGTAGGGGAAGCAGAGGGAGCAGAGGGAGCAGAGGGAGCAGAGGGAGCAGGGGGAGCAGAGGGAGCAGGGGAAGTAGGGGAAGCAGAGGGAGCAAGCAACACGCCCCAGTTTGTATCGAACTGCTCGAAACAATAATTGGCAAGGGTTGTAGCTTAAGTTGACACGGATGGGCACTGCCGTGCCCTCTACCGCTGAACCGATGTCTAGAACCCCCCCGTCGTGGGAAACCCTCGGCGCTGTAGAACTTCCTGCGCCTCTTGCCCTGGCGTGTAGTTGTAGCCAAAAGCACCACGTTCTGAGTCATCCAGAATCTGAGGCGTGAGCAATACAATCACCTCTTGGCGTTGATTTGTCCGTTCTGTACTTCTGAACAACGCTCCCAGAATCGGTAAATCGCCTAAAATTGGCACCTTTCTTACCGTTGTGCGATCGCTCTCCTGAATAATACCCGTCAGGATTAGAGTTTGCCCATCACGCAGGCGAATTTGACCCGAATTCAGATCACGCACATTCAGAAGAGCAATTTGGTTGGTATCGTCTCCAATCGAAATGTTTTGTACACTGCCGATAGAGGTAACTCTCGGATTGACGTTTAGAGTAACAAACCCATTATCGTCAATGCGCTCAACTGTGACACCCAGTTGTAAACCAGCTTCTTTAATCTCTGTGGTGACAGTTACCGTCGTTAGGTTGTCACTGCTTTCTGTCTCCCTCCGAATATTTCCCACAACCTCTTGTGTCAGGTTAACACCTGCTGTCTGTCCTTCTTGGATTAACAAAGTGGGATCGGTCAAAATCTTGGCATTTCCACTCGTAATTTGAGCTTGTAATCTCGCTAAAAACTTGGTCGGAAATTGGAATAAATCAGGTAAGGCAGAGGTTGCTGTCCCTCGAGTTCCTGGTGTGAAGTTGAAAGTCGTTGTTGGAGGAGTAGCAGGGGTAACTAGGTTACCATTTTGGTCAAAAACAGCTGGGGTTCCCGGAGTAGTCGTTATTGTAGTCAGACTAGATGTACCTAATGTAAAGTCTGTGATCCCACCTATAAATGGATTTTCTGAAATTCCAGCAAGACGTCTAAAAAATGTCAGATCATCACCCTGAGCTGTATTAACCTGGAATCGATTATTCACCTGATCAGTAATAATTACACGGTCATCAACTCCCGTTCCTGGAATGGTTACACCAGTAGCATCAAAATCAATGAACGTATTAGCTCCAGCAAATGGATTTGGGATAACAGTCGGAGCACTGAGACTGGACGTTGTTTCTAAATCAGTTGGGGGTCTAAACTCACCGTAATTGAAGACTGCCGCCCCATTATCGACGACAAAAAAGCCATCCCCGACACCGAAGGAAAAGCTGGTGTTGACGGCATCAGTCCCCAATAAGTTAACGTCAACAATCTTGACATTAATTGCCACCTGACGACGCCGCAAATCTAACTGCGTCAGGTAAGCCGAAGCCAGTTCAATGTGGCGGGGTTCACCCACCAAGGTAATTGAATTCAATCGCTCATCGGTTGAAACCGCTAATCCCCTCAGCAACAAGGCACCCGTTGCTTCCCCTGGCTGATTGACGGTGAGGGGTCTCAACTCTGCGGGTTGTTCGGTTTCCCGAATCACGGCTCCTGTTTCTTGATTGAATTCTCGTTCAATCGGGATAACCACCTGTTGCACTTCTGCCCCTTGGGTGGCTAGGAAGGCAGAGGCGCTGGAAACGCTAACCTGATTTAACCGTAAGGTGCGACTAATCACATTACGTGCCGCTTGGGGCAGGCGAGTCCCCACAAATATAGTACGTCCCCGACGATTTGCCTGGAGTCCAGCAAGCTGGAGAACGTAGTTAAACACATCTTGAACCGGTTCATTTTCTAAATCCAGAGAAATTGTTTCCTCAGCCGCCGCCGCTGCCTCACCACCGCCTCCTCCAGCAAAGGCAAGGTTCAATCCAGCCGATCGCGCCAATAGTGCCAAGACTTCTCGCACAGGGGCTTCTCGCAAGGACAGGCGGGGCACTACAGCCGCTGTTCCTAGGTCAATCTCGCTGGCGGCGGCATTCAGATTAGAAACCGCAATATCCCCCACAGGTGGCGCAACAGCCCTAGGTAAGAATGGGGGTGCTGGAGCAACTGGTTGAACTGTCCCCGCAGGTGCAGCCGGAACCCCATCAATGGTAATTGTCGGATTGGGAACTAAAACATCGGGTGAAGGGGCTGGAACCAGAGGAGTGGGAGTGGGTTGGACTTGGGTGGGTTGGGGAGATTCTGGTGTCGGGGTTTGGGCAATAACTGGGGGTGAATTGAAACGCGGGGATTGCGATCGCGCAGTGGCGGGAGATGAAAAGTCTGAGTTGGATCGAGTTATCGCTGGATTGGGTAGAGTGGGAACGGTTGCTCCTGATTCTCTTGGTGGCGGAGCAACCGGAATAGAAATGCTCTCTTTATTGGCTGTCGCTGGATTAAGATTGAAATTCGCTGGAGCGGTAATCTCAGGTTGAGTGCCAATAGGACTCGTTGCCACATTAATCGTCTCTCTCCCCTGGGTTCGTGCACCTGCGCTTCCTGGCTGGGGAATACTCACATTGTCTCGAATCCTGGCGCTATTTGTTTGAGTAGAGGAGGGTAGCGTTGGTGAATTAATGGATACTGACTCCCCAGAGGGCGAGGAAACCGGAATCGGCACGGCGGCTTGATTGCTGGGAGCAGGGCTAATTCCTAGGGTAATTGCCTGAGTTTCTTGCTGGAGAATTTGACCCTCCGGTGAACTTTGGGTCCCACTCACGGTTACCCGAATGCTGTTAGGATCGATTTGACTCACCGTAACGGCTGTAATACCGGGCATGGGGTTGTCTTGGCGAAAGCTATTGCCTTCGCTCAAATTCAACCGAGCATTGACAATATCAGCCACCCAATCCTTACCCCGGTTTATCGGGAAAACTTGGGGGCGCAGATCCCCGGCTTGGGTTTCCAGTATCACTTCTAAGGTACTGCCTCTGGGATTGAGCCGTACTGCAGTGACTTGAGCCGTCGCCGCCCAGACGGGTTCTGTTATTGATAGGGAGACGGCAGTCGCGATCGCGATTCCACTCAACAGTTGATCCTGTCTCACAATTCACTCCTCACTCATGACCTCTAAACCACCTTAATCCTAAGATGCTAGGGTTGACACTCACCCGGTTAAAACGCGGGTGATTCTTCCGTCACAGGGAGGCAGAGTTTTACATCTTCTAGGATGAAACCTTTACCCTCAGAAAGCTTACCTACCGTGTGTCCCACGGCTTGCAGTCCTTTAATTTCTATAATGCGAGCGGATGCTACATCCCGATCGCATTCATACCCACAATACTGGCATTTGTGTACCCGTTGAGAGAGCTTTTTCTTACCTGTATCCTCTAAACAGTTGGAGCAAGTCTGACTTGTTCCGGCTGCGGGTACTTTCTGGAAGTACACACCCCGCTTAAAACAACATTGAGATAGGATATCTAGAAACTGACCCCACCCTGCATCTAGGCAGTGTTTAGCTAAAAAGCCTCGAGATGGTGCTTTCAGGTTGAGTTGTTCGGCAAATATCATATCCGCCCAATCACAAAGGTTATGGGCTAACTCCCAATGGTAGTTTTTGCGGTGGCAAGCTATTCGCTCATGTAGTCGTGACACTTTGGCTTGTGCTTTGGCGCGATTGTTTGACCCTGAACGCTTTTTAGACACCTTCTTTTGCAGCGATTTAAGCTTGCCTTCTAGATGTTTAAATGGTCGTGGATTGGGAAACGTTCGCCCATTAGACACGGCGGCAAAGTGCATTAAGCCGACATCTATTCCCAGTGATGTACCAGTCGGACTGATTTCAGGCGACGCCCTGAGTTTGCCGAAGGGTACATCTACTTTCCATTGTAAGGTTAACTGTACATACCAGCCGGATACCCGTCTTACGATTCGTGCTTGTTTAATAGTTGCATCATCGGGAATTGGACGGGATTGGATGAATTTAACCAGCCCAATTTTAGGGAATTTGACATATCTCCCTTGAATGGGATCTTTTCCCATTGATGGAAAAACAAATGACCGCATCCGACCCGCTTTCTTAAACCGTGGAAACCCTCGCCCATTCTCCCACATTCCCTCAAATGCCTTTTGCAAACGCTTAAGGGTTTGCTGTAGCACTTGTGAGTGTACTTGGCGTAGTGCAGGGATATTCTTTTTAGCCTGAGTGAGACTTTCGCACTGACTGGAATAGTTGGGTGCTGGTGCATCCGCTGGTATAATGTACTCGTATTTAATCAAACAAGCGTTTATTGGAGACTTACGGGAATTTGCCCAATCTTTCCGCTCACAAAGGGCATAGTTATAGACTCTACGACATTGTTCTAGCCACTCAGCCAAAGTGGCTACTTGAGCGGTAGTTGGTTTTAGCTTAAACTCGTAAATCAGATTAAACACTTGCTCGACCATACACAACGTTTTCTAAAATTATACTACACTATTAATTGAGTAGAGTCAGAAAAAAAATACATTCGCAACTAAAGTTGCGCTTGCTGGACGCCTTGCTCGGTTTCATCCCTCGGATAAATCACGAGGGAGCTTTCACCATCGCTTGTACTGTAAATTAATTAAGCTGGGTTCAGAATTTCTTCCCAGACGTGCCATGGCACGTCTCTACACCTCCTGCACCCCTACGCCCAGACGTTCCACGCCTTACGTCTCTACATTACTGGGCAGGTTCTGGGGCTGCTGCTGCTGCTGCTGCTTCCTGCTTTTGTTTCTCACTCAAGGGCATCAACACATCCAGTCTATAGTTTGTTTTCAGAGTCGGTTTAGCACCGGGGATGATTTCTTCGTCTTTCTTTACAATAGGTATCACTGTACCTTTGTCATCGACCAACAGCCCTTGCGGTGTACTGATCTCTGTCGCCAAATCTTTCACAACGACTAAGGTTTGCAGTCGCTCAATACTGCGTAAAACTGACTGAATTTCGTTAAAGCTGCCCTCCATTTCTAAATTAAAGCTT
The DNA here is from genome assembly GCF_040226375.1 of Coleofasciculus sp. G2-EDA-02. Taxonomy (NCBI): domain Bacteria; kingdom Bacillati; phylum Cyanobacteriota; class Cyanophyceae; order Coleofasciculales; family Coleofasciculaceae; genus Coleofasciculus; species Coleofasciculus sp. G2-EDA-02. Next base: position 18,332 of record NZ_JAVKEW010000213.1, read on the forward strand.
TTGCGTTTGAGTTTACCGTTAACAGCTGCTCCCAGGGAACCATCGGTAACGATATCACTTTCTTCTTCGTTTATCTCGACAGGTTCATAACTCGTCAATTCTCCGTCTATGGTTTTAAAAAATCCATTCACATCCAACAGCAAGGTATCTATTGATTGTTCATTGGCAAATAAACTTAACACCTTCTGGTTTTGCTGCTTTGCCTGAACCAATTCCAATTCTTTCTGTTGAATTTGCTGCTGGATCTCTTGAGGATCTTGGCGCTGACTCTCCTTTTCTTGGCGCTGAGTTTTTAACGTGTTGTATTCTTCAAAGACAGGCTGTACCACATTCATCGCCAAGTAAGCTGCCCCCAAAATTCCTAAGACAGCGAAGATAATTCCCGAAACTTTTGGCGTGAAGGTAATCCCAAACGCGGTGGGATAATTTGGCGCTTCCTCCTGCTCTTCAACGGGGATAAAATCTGGATCAGCATAAGTCATAGTTACATCACTCCGTAGTTGTCTCAGTTGGGCTTGGGCTTGGGCTTGGGGCTGGGGTGGCTGTCTCCGTTGCCTGATTCTGCTTAATCTGCTGTAAGGCTTTGAGCCGAGCCACTAATCCCACCGCTCCTTTGCGGTCAATTTCGCGCAATAGTTCAGAGGCTGGGACATTTGTCAAGCTAGTTTGAACGGTATAGCTGACTACTTTGGGTAACTTGTAGGTGATCTCAGCAACCGTCTCGTTGCCTTCCTTTTGCGGTACTTCTAACTGAGCGGGGTTCTCCTCCAGTTGAGCGCTAACGATACGAGTTTTTTCATCTTGAAAGAAGGGAGATTGTTTTAGCGTCAGCAGAAAATTGTTCACATCATCAAATGTCTTGGCTACGCCAGAAATCTCTAAGTTCATCGTGGGTAGGGGCGTGTTACCCTCAGTCCCCTCAGTCCCCGCAGCCCCCTCAGCCAATTCGGTTTCCGTTTGCTCAATCGTTTGAATTTGTACATTGGTGGGGACGCGATCGCGAACATCCTGTAAAATAGCTGACCAGGGTTTAATTTGATTAAACACCGTTGCCAGCGCCTCAGTTTCATTTCTAGCCCCTTGGATTTGAGTATTAAGCGCGGCTATTTTATCTTTTTCCGCTTGCAAGCTTGCTAATTCGGCGTCGATTTCAGCAATTTCAGCGGTTAACTTGGCATTTTCCTGAGTCAGCCAAAACCAACCAGCGCCTACTAACCCAGGCAGAAGTAACCCAACAATCACACCCAGAATCAGCGGCGTCATTTCCCCCATTTGAATTTGTTTTTTGGCTTTAGGGGACTCTGATCCTTTATCGGCTTGGCGATAATCGGGTCTATCGTTAAGAAAATTAATATCGAGACTATACATTAGGGTTAAACCTCCCGCAATCCTAATCCTAGTACCGTTCCCAATCCGGGTCGTTGTACTGGGGGAACATCTTGCTCCATCTCTAAGGATAGTGCCGCAATCGGATCAACCTGAGTAGTGGGCAAGCTTAATCGTTGGGTAAAAAATTCATCCAGTTGCCCAATTCCGCCGCCGGGTCCGGCTAAGAGGAGTTGAGCCACTTCTAGATTTTCACTCTGATTTAAATAAAAGTCGATGGAACGACGCAATTCATCGGCGAGTTCGCCTAAAACTCTCAGCAGGGCTGCCATTCCCGGATTAATTCCCGTGGCGCCTGTGCGAATGCCATCCACGGGGGTGTTGGGTATAGTCATTCCTTGCAAGAGTTCTGTGTTTCTAGATGTCGGTAAATTCATCGCTCGCGACAAGGCACTCTGGAGTTGGAAGGTGCCAATGGGAACGGTGCGGGAAAACTGGGGTACACCATCGACAATAATGGCAATTTCAGTACTATCAAATTCTATATCCACTAATACCGCCGCTTCTTGGGGAGCAAATTGTCGTAGTTGCTCGCGAATGGTGCGAATCAGGGCAAAACTATTGATTTCTAGCACATCGACTTTTAACCCCACCAGTTGGAAGGTATCCAGATAGGTGTCAGTCACCTCCCGGCGCGTTGCCACTAGCAAGACTTGTACTTTTTCAATCCCATCTTCGTCCATGAAGAAGCCCAGTTTTTGGTAATCTAGGTCTACTTCTTCGCGAGGATAGGGTAAGTATAGACCCGCTTCATGGTTAAGCACCATATCTCGCAGTTCAGTGTCATCAAGTTCGGCGGGAATGGGAATAATCCGGATCACCGCTTCCCGCATGGGAACAGCCGTGGCGACTTGCTCGACTTTGAGTTTATGCTCGGCGAGAATTTCAGTCACCAGTTCAGCTAAACTGGCGGCATCGATAATTTTCCCCCCGTCAAATAATCCTTCGGGGACTTCGTGGGTGTGAAGGCTTACCAGCTTGTAGCCCTGACCTTGCTTACGCAGTTGGGCGATACTAATACGTTCTGGTGCTAATTCTATCCCGATACCTTTCTTGCCCTTAGAAAATAGATCTTGGAAACGGTTAAACATAGCTCAGGTGGGGACTGGTGTCAAAATTATAAGGCTAAACTGGCTTAAGCGTTGATTGTTCATGTTCTGGCGAGACGCCAAGCCAGCTACATCGTTGGCGGCTAACTGGCGGGAATAGTTCTGCCGTTATGGTCAGCAGGCGTTCCTTTATAAAGTTCGCCGAGAAAACCCCATCCCAAAAGTGGGTGGGGATGAGAGGCGAGGCAGGCGACGGGGTTTAATACCCCTGAGCCGGCTAACAATCTATCGGGCTATCTGCAAAACATATAAGGTTTTGGGTTAATCTAAGTATATCAAAAGTTTGAGGTTTTCTTAATGGATGGGTGGGATCTATTTAGATGAAGCGTACCGTTTCTATCCCCGTCAATTTACCCCATAAAAGATTTCTACCCCTCATGGGGTTTTGTGCTGACATTTTTAATCAGCACATTGATTGGGCATTGAAGGAACAGACCTACAACAAAAACAAAGCTCACAAAGCTCTGTATGCCGACTTAAGATTGCAATATCCCGATGTGCCATCAGCGTTGCTGCAAACTATTCGGGATAACGCAATGGAGGCAGTTAAAGCAACCAAATTTAAGCGGCATCCCCAGAAAAAACCGACATCAGGGCTGCGCTATGACAAGCGCACCATGACACTGAGAGGGTGTCAGCTAACCCTTTCGTGCATTGGCAAGCGTGAAAAGCTTGTCCTGAATGTGCCAGAACACTTCAAGGAAATATTTGAAACCTGGGCGTTTTGCGGCGCAACTCTAACCTACTCAAAGCACAGTAAGCAGTTTTGGGTAAGGTTGGTGTTTGAAACCGTTGACGTTCCACAAGTTGCGGGAGAAATTCAGGGAATCGACCGAGGTTTGTATCATCAAGCCGTTACCTCTGACGGTCAGTTTTTCAGTTCATCAAAAATCAGAGGTGTACAAAGACGTTACTTATACAATCGTCGCCAGCTCCAACAAAAAGGCACTCGTAGCGCCAAGGGTCGTTTAAAAGCGATGTCAGGACGCGAGAAGCGGTTCATGAAGGACACGAATCATTGTGTAAGCAAGAAGCTAGCCAACCAGCCAGGTGTAGCAGTCTTTGTAGTTGAAGACTTGTCCAGTATTCGTACTCAACGACGGGGCAAGAAGATGAATAAATGGCTGGGAAGCTGGGCATTCTATCAGCAAGAGCAGTTTTTGACTTATAAGGCAGAAGCATTGGGTAAGCGAGTAGTTCATCAAGACCCTCGCTACACCTCGCAAAAGTGCAATGTCTGCAAGCATATCAAGGGGACAAATCGCAATAAATCACGCTTCTGCTGCAAGAACTGCGGTCATCGAACTCACGCTGACCTTAATGCTGCTAAGAATGTTCGCGATGACTATATTCTCTCTTTTACCCTTCAGGGGACCCAAGAGCAGGTGTCAGTCAATGCACCGTATGTTTCGGGCGAGAGCAATCTCGCCTAGTTACAAGCCCCATCCCAAAAGTGGGTGGGGCTGTTGACTCCTAATCCCTCTATACTTATGTCGCCAGTTCTATCCTGCCATATCCCAGACTTAGGGAAGTTCAGAACCGAGTAATCTCTCAGAAGTTTACCGGAGAAATTAGCAACGACAACGATCTGAGAACCTGCCTCATGCCAACGCAGGTAAGCGATGATTTTTGCCTCTGGATCTTCATGAAAAAAGTCAATATTTTCTGTATGAAGTGCTGGATGACATTTTCGCAGACTAATTAGATTTTTGTAATAATCAAAAACATTGCGATTTAGTTCATAACTTAATAAAATCCAGTTCAGCTTGTTCGGTTGATTAGGAGTCTGACTTGTGTATTCACCAAACTCTTCACCCATCCACAGCATCGGCACTCCCATTCTGCGCGATCGCAGGCAGGTTCATGCTCTATGGTAAAAGTTGATGATTTCCCAATTATTTAACTAAGCCAATCCAGGTAAAGGATAACATCGCCAATTGAGACTGATATAGACGAATAGCGCCATTGCTCCTCTTTATCGTTCACGAAGCAGGTATAGATACTTAGGCAAAAAGACAGAACCGATGGCTTAACAAAGTTTAATATTTTCCTTCAAACCTTTAGCCCTAAATACCAGGTTGCTGGCGGTAAATCACTGGATTTTAGTATAGCAGATAACAAAAATCCGACAATTTACTCACGGCTAGTAAAGAATTGAAAACTAAGGCGGCTGAAGACTTACGAAGTAAGCAAATAAAGCGTAGTATGCCTTAGTAATAGAGCGAATTATCCTGCGTAGCGTTCAATTCAATAACTATGTCGATTACCAGTTCCTTATCAGACTTTTCGATACCAGAAATTTTCCAGTTTCTAGAGAAAGGACAGAAAACTGGAGTGTTGACGCTAGGAGCATTGCCAGAAGATCCAACACCACTCAATGAAATTCATTACATTTGGGTTTACAAAGGGCGTATTGTGGCGGCGGCACACCAATTAGATCATCAAGGTTTAGTGAAACTGATTGCTGAACAGATGGGAGTGAGCCAGCGTGTGGTGACTAAACTTGTACAGCTATGTCCGACTGATAAACCCTTGGGGTTGAGCCTCAAACATCATGGAATCTTGTCCATCGAACATTTAAAGCAACTCTTCCAGAGTCAGGTATTGCAGCGAGTGTGTGCTTTATTTGAACTCAAGGAAGGTCAGTTTAAATTCATCCCAAACGCTCCCATACCCACCAAAGAAATGACGGGATTGAGCATATCAGCGACGGAAGCAACCTTAAGAGGGTTGCGATTGCTAAAAAATTGGGATAATCTCAGCGATAGACTACCCGATCCAAATTCAGGGTTAGCCAGTATCCTGGCGGGTAGCCCTCCTTATCGCCTATATCCTTTAGAGGAGCAAGTATGGGAACAGGCGCAAGGAACAGTTTCGTTGTCTGCGATAGCCAAAGAACTGAATGTCCCCGTTGAACAAGTGCAGCATGTCGCATTTACCCTGATGACGGTGGGTTTAGTTGAGGAAGTTCCTCTGTTGGCGGGTATTTTGCCAACTCAAGAAATTGAGCCTTTACCCACTCAGTTACCTGAAGCCTCAGAGAAACACGGGATTACGCCTTCACTCCTGCACAACTTAGTCGGTTTCTTGCGGAGTAAAGCAGGTAATCGTCAAGAGCGACATTGGAATTATGTTTCTACTCATTCATCTCCCACTTCATTACCCTTCCTAAAAAAAGAAAAAGAAACGATTAAATGCTAACCGCTTAATTTTAAGATTGAACATCAACGTTGGTAACGATTTGATCGAAATATTTAGAAAACCACAACCAGTAGTGATGCTCAATCAGGGTTAATTGCTCGCCTTACAGTGTCTTTATTCAAAACAATTCCTTCCTGTCGATAGAATCCCATCTGGGGATTATTCTCCTTTTCTTGATTTAGGATACAATTATTTACAAAATAATCACCATTCAAAGATTGATACCCTTGCTACGTCCCTCTGCTTATCTACTCATTGCTCATGGAAGTCGAGATCCACGTCCTCAGCGAGGACTAGAGGAGTTGGCACAGTTATTACACAAACAGTTAGTGAGTCAAGGTGAGGTAAGGGGAGCCTTAATGATTCGCGTCGGAACTGCCACGTTAGAACTAGCACCTCTACCCTTACATGAACAAATTTGTCAATTTGCCACCCAAGCTATAGGAACTGACTGCCAGCAAATCCAAGCTTTACCCTTGTTTCTCCTACCGGGGGTACATGTGATGGAGGATATCCCCCAAGAAGTCGCGATCGCACAACAACGGTTAGGGGAAAAAATCATCATCAACCAGCAACCTCATATCGGTGTGCATCCCCGTTTAGGACAGCTACTGGTGAATCAACAGCCATCTCTAAATGCCCCGATTAAAATTCTAGTCTCTCATGGCACACGCCGTCCGGGTGGTAACCAGCCAGTCGCCGCCTTAGCCGAGCAATTAGGCGCCATCGACGCTTATTGGTCAATCGAACCAACCCTCAGTCAACGAGTTGCTAACTTAAAGTCCGCTGGGTATCAGCATATCGCCATTGTTCCTTATTTTCTGTTTACTGGCTCAATTACCGATGCGATCGCGCAATCCGTCGTTGAGTTACAACAGCAATACCCTCAACTCCAACTAGAGTTCGGTGAACCTCTGTGCGCCACTCCTGAGTTAGCTGAATTAATCCTAGATTTAATCGAATCCTGAACAATCAAATCTGCGGTATCCGTATTGAACAATGGTTATAGTTCTTTACCCCTAACGAGCAGATTACACTAAAAGTGACCCCGGACGGATGCTTTAGGGCGATAAACCAGGTGCTAGGCTACCATGATCGATCAGGTTTTCAATAATCGTTATCGCGTTGTCAAGATTTTAGGCTCAGGTGTCTCAGGATTAATTTACCTAGCCGCCGATACTCGCCATCCCGATTGCCCGGTTTGCGTAATTCGACAACTCAAGTTACCCACGAAAAATCCTCAGGCACTTGAACGCCTGCAATTTCTCTTAACTCATAAATCTGAAACCCTGGAACGGCTGGCACAAACCAACCAAAATCCAGAAATATTAAACTATTTTGTCGAAAACAGAAAATTTTATCTGGTCGAAGAATTTATTCCAGATCATCCCTTAACTACCTTTAAAAAATCCGATCAACAGCCCAAAGAAGATCAGGGATTAATCCGGTTTCAAGAAATGCTAACCTTGGCGGGTAAGCCCCCTGAACCCGAGATAGAACCCCCTCTACTTTCTACCTCTGCCCAAACGTCCATTGCTGATTCTGATAATTTGGAAATATTTACTGGAAGACAATTACCGAAATCTCTTAATAAATCCCGATTTAAGCAATGGCGTTGGCTCATTTGCGTGGGAGGAATAAGTTTGATAATTGGGGTGGGATTAATTTTGCTGCTAAGAGAAGATCCCAACGGGACAAAAGCGCAAGATTTTTTGAATCAAGGGGTTGACCAACTAAAAAGTGGTAATGTGCAGGGCGCGATTGAGGCGTTTGATGAGTCGATTCGGCTCAATCCTAACAACCCATTAGCTTACGGAAATCGGGGAATGGCTTACGATGAGTTGGGAGCGTATCAAGCTGCTATTCAAGATTACAGTAAATTGATTGAGCTTGATCCGAGTAATGTAGACGCTTACTATCAGCGAGGGCTAGCCCGTTACGATTTGGAAGATTGGCAAGGAGCTTTAGCAGATTTTACCGAATTAATTCAGCGAAAGTCCAATGAGGCTCAAGCGTACTACCATCGAGGAATTACTAACTACCAACTGAACCAGTATAAAGCGGCGATTGAAGATCTTGATCAGGCAATTCAGCTCAATCCCAAAAATGCCCAAGCTTATGCGGCGCGAGGATTAGTGCGGGATGCGATGGGAAATAAGCAAGAAGCCATGGCAGACTATACTCAAGCTATTGAGTTAAATCCCAATAACGCCAAAGCTTATTACAATCGAGGCAGAACTCGATTTCATTTGGCAGATTATACCGGGGCTGTAGACGATTATACCCAAGCGATCGCGATTGACCCCACAGATAGTATGGCTTACACAAATCGCTGTCAAGCACAGTTTAACCTAGGAAACTATCGAGACGCGATCGCGGATTGTACGGAGGCGATTAATCTGAATCCGAACAATCACATCGCTTACAACAATCGCTGTATTGCTCACTTAAATCTTCAAGACTATCAAAAAGCCCTCAAAGATTGCAGCCAATCGATTCGCATTGAACCCAGTTATGAAAATGCCTACATTAATCGTGGGGAAATTCGCCGCAAGTTAGGAGATAACCAAGGAGCGCTCGAAGATTACATCCAAGCCATTCGACTCAATCCCAACAACAGCGTCGCCTATACCAATCGCGCCCTTGTCCGCCGAGAGTTTGACGATAACCCTGGTGCTCTAGACGATTATACCGAAGCCATTCGACTTAATCCTAATAATGCCTTTGCTTATTCCGGTCGAGGATTAACCCATGCTGCACTGGGGAATACCATGGAAGCGATTAACGACTTAGAACAAGCCTCCAAGCTGCATCTCGACAACGGCAGAATTGATCAATATAATGAAGCGCAGCTTCAACTTAAGAAATTGCGCTAATCCCATGAATGAAGGTGAATAATCGATAAATAAGTTTGGGACAAATAAAAATTGCTCCTACCCCCTATTTGACTCTGGGATTTTCAGGTAACTTGCCTTGCTCTTGAGCAGCTTTAATGGCTCGCTTGATGATTAACACTGCCATCTGAGATAGGGAGCGATCTTCGGCGTTAGCCAGTTTTTGTAGCGCTGCCTTATCTTCTTCTTCTATGTAGAGAGTGACTGTAACTTTTGCCATAGTTTCATTATAAGCACTTTTGTGTGGATAGCACAAGTCTAGACAAAAAAATAAACCGCACATAATCGAGCAAAATTTGTGCCATTTTATGGGGAGTACGAGGTGATGGGGTGAACAGGGGCATGGGTGCGGGGGGCATGGGAAGATAATGGTATCGGATTGATATTGTGCCGCCTAGCTAAATGCGACAATGGCTGGCTTTTAACTTGACCACTATTTTTCTCTCTTGAACACTATGACACCGAGTCTACTTTTTACCATCGCGAATCTATTTGTTTTACCCTTCTGGCTACTGATGATTCTGCTTCCCAACTGGGGGATTACCCGGAAAGTGATGGAATCCTATCTCCCGTTTGTCGCATTAGCGGGGTTGTACATTTACTTCTTCGCCAACAGTATTACAGCCGAATCTGCCCAAGCCTTATCCAATCCCCAACTTGCTGATATTGCCCGCTTCTTTGGGGACGAAATCATCGCCGCAGCGGGATGGACTCACTTTTTGGTATTGGATTTGTTTGTGGGGCGGTGGATTTATTGGGAAGGGCAGCAGACTGGGGTGTGGACAGTTCATTCCCTGGTTCTTTGTTTATTTGCCGGACCAATTGGATTGCTGTCTCACATTTTGACGGCTGGGATTACCCAGAAATTCTCTGCGGGTTCTAAAACGGAATCGACTACTGCATCGACGCCTACTTCATAGATAAGTAGTCGGACATAAATAACCTTATGTGTTAGGTTTCCGGAAAATCTCCCATCGGTGCGCTTGGGAGCATGTCACCTTTGTAGGTTGAACCTTTGGAACGTAGGCTCCCACCTTCTTTTTGAGTAAGCCAACGCAAGCGGGTTAGCCTGTTGGGTAATGCTTACACTCTACCCAACCTACAAGAATGTTTTGTGCTGTCCCTGACATGCTCCCGTGCGCTGGAGTGCGATCGCAGACTTTTACAAAACTTAATAAGCATACCGTTTACTTTTGTCCAACTCAAGAGAGAGATAATCCCATTTTTATTTAATCGTGCAACAAATGAGGTGATGAACAGATGCGGGAAATGGGTCAATAAAGAGAAAAATAAGTACCTGGACATAAAGTCTTTTATCCTCCTAAAGTCGTAAAAAAATATTTATTATTAAGCTAATAACCTTGTAAGTTATTGCATATTCCCTATTTATCCACAACTCAAGTTAGATTATTTTTGCCAAAGATTAAGATTAAATAAAAATAGTACACCGCAAGGGAATTACTCAAAATTCCTGAAACGCTGGCGGCAATGTAAGCATTTTGAGTTTTAAATTCCGCGCAGCGGTACAAGTTGATAATTTTTTCTAAATCTGATGAAGGATAAAAAAATGAACAGATATCTTATTCCGAGTCTGGCAATTGGGACATTAGTGTTTAGTGCGGGTCAAGCTCAAGCTGCCCAAGTGACGATTGACGATTTTGAAACGGGTTTTCAAACAGTCCAACTTGGGGGTAAAGGTATGACCTCTAGCTCAACGATGAATGGGCTTAACCAAATAATTGGTGGAGAGCGCGAAATCAAATTGACCGTAGAGGAGAGTGAATTTGGCACTAATCGGGGTGCGAGTGTCGATGTGCAAAATAGTCTGCTAACTTTGAGCAACGATGCTGGAATCGAAAGTGAGACAGTTATTACCTGGGATGGACCGGGCAAAAGTGGTCTGAATGCTGATCTGACTGGGGGAGGTATGAATGGGGTCTTCAGTTTGGATATTGTCAGTGTCGATTTGCAGGCACTGGTAACACTAGCCGTGACAGACAGGGGTGGTGATACAGCAAGCCTGAGTAAGGCGGCACTAAGGGAAGGCAGTGCTGTGTTCAATTTCAATACATTTAACAATGCGATGGATACAGATTTCAGTGATGTAGAATCAATATCCTTGACGGTTGGAGGACCACAAGAGGTTGATTTTGCAGCAGACTCTCTTGTCACTACTGTCGCTCCCGTCCCCGAACCGCTGACTATCCTGGGTTCAGGTTTAGCTTTAGGATTTGGTGCTTTGTTTAAAACAAAGTATTCAAGAAAGCACCAAAAAGCCCAGCACAAGAATTAAGGCACAGATCATTTAAGTAACGTACTGTTTTTGTAATCCTCAAGTTCCCACATCTTCAACAGAGGTTTTCCTAGCGCCAAAAACCGCGATCGCAACTCCTGCCAATAGAACGGCTGCACCTACTAGCACAAAGCGTCCTGGGAGTTCCTGAAAAACGAGATACCCCAAAAAACTAGAGACAACAGGTTCCCATAAAATCGCTAGGGTAACCAGGATTGGAGAAATCCAGCGCACTGCCCAGTTAAAGCTAGTATGCCCAATTAATTGAGGCAAAACCGCCATGAGCAAACTATAAAGGTAAACTGCACTGGGATAACCCAGGTAGCCAACACCAAAGACTAACGGCAAGGGCAACAAAACCAGTGCGCCAGTGCTGTAGGCAATGGTAATATAGCTGCCAATTCCCAAACCACGCCGCTGTGCTTCTCGACCTAACAATAAATACAAACTTGCCATCAAGGCGCCAACCAAAGCCAGACTATTCCCCAAAGCGGGATTATGACTAACGCCCACAGTTTCTTGATCCCCTAAGGCAATCAGCACACCGCCCATAAAAGCAATACCAATTCCCAATAGGGTTAGCCGAGAGGGTTTTTCCTTAAACCATAGCCAAGATAGCAAAGCCACCCAGATTGGGTTGGTGGTGACTAAAGTCGTAGAAGCGGCAATTGACGTGAAGGATAGGGAAGTAATCCAGGTGGCAAAATGTAGGGCAAGACAAATCCCAGCCCCCACAGCATGAGGGAATGCACCAGGACTCAGTTGATTAGCTCGTAGGTTTCCCCAAGCGGGTAATATTAATAAAGATGCCAAACTCAGGCGAGAAGCGGATAGAAAAAGACTAAATCCAACACCACTCAACCCAGCCGCCGTATTGGCTAAGCGAATAAAAATAGCGGCACTGGAAACGGCTAAGACGCCAGCGACTAAAACCAGTCCCACCTGCCACGATAACGGTTGCTTGGGCGTTTTCACAATTTCACTCTCCCTATTTAATGAATTTTTTGTAAAGGAAAATTTTATTTCGATTAAGATCTAATTAATAGTGTGAGTAATCTATCTGAACTCAAGTGACAAGGGAAATTTATCGCAATAAACAAAAGATTTTCGATCTGTGGGCACCAAACTACGACCTGCTGTTTACCACTGTCTTCTATCAAGCGGTTCACAAACGGTTATTGGAGTACGTAGAACTACCGGAAAATCCGAATGTGCTTGACCTCGGTTGCGGTACCGGTCGTTTACTGCATCGCCTTGCCACCCAGTTTCCCACTCTCCAGGGTACAGGAGTTGATTTATCCTCCCAGATGCTGCGTCAAGCCCGACAGCGCAACCAGCATCGACCGCGACTCATTTTCAAGCAGGGTAATGCTGAGTCTTTACCCTTTACTGAGGGTCAATTTGATGCGGTTTTTAATACAATTAGCTTTCTGCATTACCCTCAACCTCAACAGGTGCTCTTTGAGGTGAATCGAGTCCTGGGAGAGGGGGGACGTTTTTACCTGGTTGACTATATCGGTCGAAAAAAAACAGTGCCCTTTTCTATCCCCTTATTTACCAATAACCTTCGCTTTTATAGTCGAGAGCAACGCGAACAATTTGGTACGGTAGCAGGTATGGAATGCTTGGGGCATCATTTTCTTTTAGGACCGGTGATGCTAACGATTTTCCGACGCATTGGTTCAGGAGGTTAAATATGGAACGTCATCGCACTTTCTCTGGGGTTATTTGGGAAGCGACAACAGGCTATTGTCGCGCTATCCGCGTGGGCAATCATATTTATGTTTCAGGAACAGCACCCATTGAACCCGATGGTGGAGTTTTTGCCCCTGGAGATGCTTATGCCCAAACTCGCTATTGTTTGCAAAAAATTCGCCAAGCATTGCAAGATTTAGGGGCGGATTGTCAAGATGTAGTCCGCACTCGCCTTTATGTCACCGATATTAGCCGTAGTGCTGAGTATGCCCAAGCGCATCATGAGTTTTTTGCCGAACATCCACCTGCTAATACTATGGTTGGCATTCAGGCATTAGTTGATCCCCAGATGCTGGTGGAAGTCGAGGTAGAGGCGGTTTGTCCAGCTTAGGAGTCGTACACAATCCAATTTCTTTCGCGATCGCGTCGTTGTCATTTGTCAGGGTTAAATGAGACCCAGAGTGCCGATTTTTTGCACAAGTCAGGGATTGATCACAGGATATGAGAAAATTCAACAAGCAGTCGGATTGTCCGAGCTTAAATTTATGTCTCACGAATCCTCAGAACAACTCAGCCTCTTTGACCAGTCAGGGTTGACATCTTCTACCCCTAATGACTTCCAACCGTCATTAATTCCTACGGATGCCAAGATTCCGATTCCTCCTGGCACTTACGACTCCATGGAGCCACTGGCAGCTCATTGTAACATTTGTCAGCGCTGTGAATTAGGAGCGACTCGCACCCATGCGGTAGTGGGGCGGGGTAATCTTCATGCTCCGATTATGATCATTGGGGAAGCCCCTGGGCAAAATGAAGACGAGCAAGGTTTACCGTTTGTCGGGAGAGCCGGACAATTGCTGGAGAAGATTCTCGCAGCGGTCAAACTGGATAGTGAACGGGATGTCTATATCTGTAACATGAATAAATGCCGCCCTCCTGGTAATCGAGTACCTACTCCTGATGAAGTGGCGGCTTGTAAACCTTATCTACTCGAACAAATTCGCTTAGTCGATCCCAAGATTATCCTGCTAACGGGCGCAACGGCTGTCAAGGGGTTAACGGGTGAAAAGCGCGGGATTACTAAAATTCGTGGCACTTGGATGGAATGGGAAGGGCGAGAGTGTATGCCAATTTTGCACCCGGCATACCTATTGCGGAATCCCTCACGGGAGCAGGGTAAGCCGAAGTGGTTGATGTGGCAAGATATCCAGGCGGTGCGTGCCAAATTAGATGAACTGCAATCCTAGAGCGTCGCTTAGAGTAAGGGAGCATGTCACCTTTGTAGGTTGGGTTGAGTACGAAACCCAACGAGAGCAAGTTAGCTTGAAGGTTATGTGCTTTCCCTGACATGCTCCCTAGAGTAAGAAGTAGAGACTCCTCCGGCGGAACGTCTTATTGACATCCTCCCCCGGCTAAAGAGCGCGGGGGATTCCTCACCACGCCACCTTTTTAGGGGTGGTCGCTGATTGGGGTTGACGCTTCGCTGAAGGTTGCCTCCAAATCAGGTCTTACACCCTCTCCACGTCCGTTTATAGTCTCGGAATGCCCTCCCGCGACTTGTATTTACATTACCACAATAGTAGAACGTTATCCGAATTATTTGACTGGCGAATTTATTCGCTACCTAGACGGTTCGCTCGGTTTCATCTCCCAGCTAAAGAGCGTGGGAGCCTTCACCCATCGCTTGAACGGTAA